>QNDS01000025.1 GCA_003644925.1 Candidatus Fermentibacterota bacterium | reverse complement strand
GGATACGATATCTGCCTTTGTCATTTTTTCCTCCGTTTTGTTTTTGTGTGCACCGGTATACATGATTCCGGTTTGGTTAATTACTTTATTCTTTCTGCTTTTCCGCAGAACGGTTAAGATAGACAATATCAACTAGTTCGGCAAGGGGGGGAATGAAATCATACAATTATGTACTTATATTCATTTTATATCTTATTACTATTAATATACATCTAAACTATTTAGTTCTTAGTGAAAAGCACACAGCAAACTACTTCTAAAGTACTCTCCATCTTACGGGAGAAAAAGCGGAGAGCAAAACTCTCCGCCTTTCTGGTGGAGCTGACGGGAGTCGAACCCGTGACCCCCTGACTGCCAGTCAGGTGCTCATACCAACTGAGCTACAGCCCCTCTGAAGTAGGGGTACACTACGATAATGGCGGTAAAAGTCAATAGGGATTTATTCAATCCTCCGGTATATCCAGCCTCCAGAAAGTTCCTCCTGAAGGTATCCTTACGAATTTGGAAGATAATTCAAGAATAACGAGTTCTATCGTCATTGAAACCGTTCCATTGAAAAGATGCCCCCCTCTTGCAGACATATCCTCATCTGCAAGGCTCACATGAAGGTGAACGAATGGCTTACCTTCCTTTATGGATACATTACCCTGGAGTGAGAGTATTTCCGAAGATGGTTCTACCTTTTCAGTTATGTATTCCTTACCGTCATATCTTCCTATTTCAATGTTCTCGAGCATTCCTATACCTGCTACAATTGCAGCAGCCTGAACACTTTCCTTTTCGCACCAGTCAGCAAGTTTCTGAGGAAACTGCTCTCCTACATCAAACCTGATAACCGTTCTATCATTGTTCCTGTAAAGAACTTTCACTTCAGTTTCCTCCAGTCCAGCTTATTCTTCCAGTTTCTATGGATCCGTGTTCAGCCGGACAGCTTATTACATATCCACAATCTGATAATTCGAGAATATACTCCTCGCCGCTTTCCGGACAGATCAACGGTCTTGTTCTTCTCGCGAACTGATTCAGTTGTTCCATATCGGGTGACCATTCGCCATTAGCATCACAGTAACTCGCCTGGTCAGTGCATAGTGTGTTCATATTTGCTCTGCATTGTCTTCTCTTTGAGATATCGCTGATGCTCTCCGAATCGCCTCCACCGCATCCTGAGAAAATGATGATAGCCAGGGTACAAGCTGCGATCCTGCATACCATTGAGATTCTATTCATTGTTAATAACGATCATCTGCCTGGTTACAGGTTCTACCCCGGTTGCAATGAATCTCGCAAAATAGAGTCCGGCGGGTACACGTCTTCCCTCTTCATCCGTACAGTTCCAGACGAGTGTTCCAGTCTCTGAAGATCCGATTTCAACCGTTCTCACTACTCTTCCTGCGAAATCAAAGATTCTCAGTTCTGCAGAACCATCAGGATTACCCCAATAGAATGTGACTGTATTTATGGCTGGATTCGGATGAGGTTCGGATATAAAGGGAAGTCTCGCATGAGTATGAGGAGATGATATGCCCGTACCCGATACGGGTATATCTATAGTCTGAAGTACATGATTGCGGCTCCACACTGTTAATGCCGCTGTATCGAACTGATCGGTTGTAGTTATATCCATCTGAACCTGACCTGAGGCATCCGTGTAATCAATTTCGTACATTTCGGCGTTATCCCATTCACCCTGTATGAAACAGATCCTTGCATTCTCCAGGGGGCCTGAATTATCCTGCACCGAAACAGTTACACTGTTCAATCCAATTGAAAGGGTATCGGGCCCGCTGATCTGCAGAGGACCATCGGGAGCTTCAGACCACATAGGAAGCTCGGGATCACCGAACAGAGTAATAGATTTAGCTATCCAGTCGTAATGAGTATCAGTGGGTATCAGTGGTATGAACTCGTTCCATGCCATTGCATGGGCGACGCCAAGGTTGTAAAGGTCTTCAGTGAAAAAGTTTGCAAAGAATTCCTGATCAACCAATTCACTCCATTGATCACCAGGTTCAGAAGGCTCTCCCCAGCCGTACCTTGAATTCATCATACAGAAACCGCCTCCTCCGGGGGATCTGATCCAGGCTTCCGCAAGACAGGTGCCTGTATCAAACGAACCGGAAAGGCAGGCTATAGTATTCCAGATTGATACCCTTCCATGAGCTGATATGTTGGTAAGGCCCAGGAAATCACCACATCCAAGGCTTCCTGTACCGATCGATACGCTTCCCTCGCTGCCGTGTCCGGCATGATTTACAAGCTGCATGCCCATGTTCAGCATCTGCATAGTCGCAGTGTAGCTCTGAGAACCGTTGCTCTCGTAATGTTTTACTACAGGCTGCCAATCTGCTGGTGCGTAGAGAGTATCAACTTTTTCCTTACCGGCGCTTCCGGGACAGTAGGGGCTGCTCCAGAGGACACCTGTTGTGAACCCCATGGATGTGAACCATGGGTCAGTGTCCTTCCCATCACTCACGGAAGGCAGTTCAAAGGCGAGAACCTTATTTACGAAGACATCAGCCTGAGGAGCATTCTCTACAGAAGCCCTCCCTATGAAATAATCGGGATTGTAATCCATTACATCACCGCTGAGTTCTCCCCAGACACCGTTGTTGTTGGCATCCCATTGGTCGGAGCCTACCGTAGGATCGTTCATGTCCTGGAAGTAAATATCGGCTGCGGGGTCTCCTGTATAACCTTCAGCTGTTGCGTAGCAGTTCCTGTGCGGTACAAGCGGCGTATCTCCGCCCAGAAGAACGTAAGTCGGCGGATTGAGGCTGTATATATCCCTGAGGAAGAATCTGAGTTTCTGTGCAGCATCCACACCTGAGTAATTGGATTCTATGTATTCCATGGTAACTATTGCCGCAGGTATACCCTTCATGGTCTTGAACTGAGCAAGTGGTTCAAAAACTGAAACCAGTGAATCTCTTGTGATAATGAGGTATTCCCCCCATGGAAGATCATCCGCATCTGTAACCGGCATACTGTTGAGGCTAAGATCTTGGGGATTAAGGACCTGACTGCTGATAATGTCCTCGAGAACTCTGAGCCCTTCTCTCCCCCTGCCGCGAGGAACACACCCGCTATCTTCCGAATGGTAATGTATACGCATTGTAATAGAACCTGTGAGAACTGCTCTGCCAGTAGAGGGGTTCCATGCCATTGGAGATATTGTCATGCTCAGGATACTGTATCCCATCAGCTGACCCTGGGATACCATGGTAACGAGTGGATTTTCCGCAGGCTCACTGTAGGAAAGTGTATTCCTGGGGGTCGGTGAATAAAGTTCCGGACTTGAAATGGGGACTCCGTGCTGAACAGGTTTAAGATCGTACGAACCTGGCAGTACGGTTTCACTTCCCGATACGATGGTTATCGAATCCGCTTGTACGCCAAACGGGAGGAGCACTGAAACAGGGAATATCGGAAGTGCAGGATCACCTGGAACACCAGTATTTACTGCGCCGGGCAGAGAGAAATACTCACCTAAGGTGCTTTCCCTAACTTCCAGGCCTGTCGTGGGGATTTCCCAATTAATGAGCATCTCGCCTGCGGATGCTAAAGATACGAACATCAATAGAACTAATACGATTTCTTTTTTCATTTCTGTCCCTACTTAATCAGGTTTCCATTAAAGCGGTCATCCAGCCTTTGCCGTTAATCTCCTCAAGCATCACTTTCATCATGATCGTTATCGGTACTGCAAGTATCATACCCCACGCTCCCCACAGCCATGCCCATGCAATAACCGCCAGAAGGACGGTAACGGGGCCTATCGGCAGGGAGAACTGCATCAGTCTGGGTTCTATCGCATTTGATATTGTTATGTTTATGCTCATCACAACGATTATCACGGGCCATGCGTCGAGAAAGCTGCCGTGTTCAAAAACAGCCATCGTATAAAGAATTGCACCCAAACCAGCGATCAGTGAGCCGTAAATGGGGATGAAGTTCATTACGAAATATATTGATCCCCATATAAAAGCATCCTGTGGCTCCAGGAATATCATCAGCCCCAGACCAACAAAAACACCTGTAAGAGTACTTGTAATCAGCTTGGTCAGAATGAACTTTCGAGTATTCGATTCTATTTTTTCTGATATGTGCATTATCCTCTTGTAATTGGGTGCTGTCAGGTTTTTTTCCAGGTTATCTTCAAGCCTCCTTCTTCCGATCATGAGAAAGGTGGTGAGAAAGAGTATCATTATGAATGTGAATACACCTGAAATAATCGGTTTAGCAGCGTTGGGGACGATGCTCATAGCCGATTCCGCAAGGCCGTTTATGTAACTGGTTACACCGGCTGAGTCTCCGAAGATACCGCTGGAAACCATATAGCTCTTGATCGGTTCCACGATATTGCTCATGATCTCGCTGCTTTTTCCAAGAATAAGAGCGATCTGTCCTCTGATCAGTACGTATATTCCAAGTGAAAGGCTTACGAAAAGCAGTAATACGAGAATAACCGAGAATATGGTCGCTAACTTCGATTCTTCGCTTTTATGTTCCCTGCCGAATTTTCCTTTTATCCTGAACAGCATATTGTCAACAATGCTTGCGGTTCTTTTTGCCACCGGTTGAAGAAGCAGCATGATGAAGAAAGCAACTGTAAGCGGCACGAAGACTCCAGAAGCACTTTTAAGGATTGTCCCAGCTGCGACAATGCCCAGAAGCACAATAGCCATCTTGAAGATACGGCTTCCATAATTATCTGTCACTGGTAACCTCTCTTCCGCTTAACGTACCATACTCCTGCGGCCTTCGATCCTCAAGACAATTTATGTATTTTCTCATCTCTTCCGCATCAGTCAGATCGATCTTGAAATCAGTAATTCCCTGCATAACACTGTGCCCCTTGATCATTTTCCCCTCTGGATGAGCTACTCCGCCGGAACCGCCGAAAATGACACCTAAATGCTCTCCCCCCAGATTACATCCTACTGTGAATATCTGAGCTTCCGCAGCCCTGGCTCTCAGCAGTGACCTGAACAGCTCCATCCTTCCGCCAGGCCATTGAGCCGGTACGAAAATGATCTCGGCTCCAGCCAGTACCAGCCTCCTGCTCAGCTCTGGAAATCTCAGATCGTAGCAGACTATACCTGCGCCTGTTGTCCCCATGAATGGGAATGTACCAGCACATTTACCGGGGATAAATGCTCTATCTTCCCCCATCTGCTTGAAAATGTGAACTTTATCCGTCTGATACGCAAGCGTTCCTTCCGGTGAGTAGACAACCATTCTATTCACCACTCCGTCATCGGTTTTAACAGGAACGGTTCCGCCTATTATCCATAAGCTGTCCTCCCTGGCAGTTGAAGCTACCCGAAGATCACTCAGCTCTTCCACCGAAAGCGCAAGTGAATCGATGTCGTCAAGTACGAACCCGGTTGAGTACAGCTCTGGAAACACCGCCGCATCCGGGACAGGTGGTATAACAGCAGCCTCGGAGAACTTGTGCATATTTTCAGTTGGAGAACCCTCTATACCGAGCTCCACTAGCCTGATAATCATCGAATCTCCATATCGGGTTTCTTCAGTGAATTTGTAATATAGTATCAATATGAATCTCAGTATAATATATTGATTTGCGGCAATATTGAAACAACGTAATCTTTCTGGAGGGTAATCAGCTATGGCAACTCCCAAAATAAGCAGAAGAGGCGATCAGATTCAGGAATCACCTATTCGTAAACTGGCTCCCATGGCGCTTGATGCTGTTAAGAGGGGTATAAGTATTCACCATCTGAACATAGGGCAGCCTGATATTCCCACTCCAATTGAATTCTGGGATGCGGTTAAATGCAATATGAACACCGTGCTTGCATACGGACCAAGCATAGGCATCCCTGCTCTGAGGGAATCTATATGCGGTTACTATTCCAGATCAGGAATCTCCATTGAACCGGATCAGGTGATGATAACCACCGGAGGTTCAGAGGCGGTCATTTTCTCAATGATGGCAACCTGTGATCCTGGTGATGAGATTATCTGTTTTGAGCCTTTCTATGCAAATTACAACGGTTTTGCTACTCTTTCGGATGTGAAGCTCGTACCGATCACATCCTCAGCCGAAAACGGTTTCCATCTTCCTCCTTCGGAGGAGATAACTTCAAGAATTACGGATAGAACAAAGGCAATACTTATATGCAATCCAAACAATCCCACAGGCACGATACTCACTGATGGGGAAATAGCAGAACTTGCCGATATTGTATCCCGCTTTAACATCTATCTTCTTGCCGATGAAGTGTACAGGGATTTTGCCTTCGACGGAAGAGAACATTCTTCTATACTGGAATATCCGGATATCGCAGACAAAGCTGTGGTGATGGATTCGATCTCCAAGAGGTTCAGCTCATGCGGCGCTAGACTTGGCAATATTGTCACCCGCAACAAGTCACTTATGAGAACGTTCGTTAAATTCGGTCAGGCTAGACTCTGCCCTCCCACTCTTTCACAGTACGGTGCTACCGAGATGTACAGGTCCATGACGGATGAGTATTTCACTTCGATTGTATCCCAGTATCAGAATAGGCGTGACATACTCATGAATGAGCTGCACGGTCAGGAAGGGATATTCTTCCTGAAGCCTGAAGGTGCTTTCTATGCTACCATTAAGGTACCGGTTGAAAACACCGATCACTTCGCCGCCTGGATGCTTACGGATTTCTCCATTGACGGGTGGACTACAATGGTCGCCCCGGCTGAAGGATTCTATGCCACTCCTGGACTGGGTCTTGATGAGATACGGATTGCTTACGTCCTTGAGGAGGACCGGATGAGGTCAGCCCTCGAAATACTTAAGGCAGGTCTGCAGGAATACAGAGCCCTCTGATTCCCTGAAGTGTTGCAAGTGACGTCCGGCCCCTAGTATGAAACGGCATCCGGTGAAAGGCTATCGTCTTCACCTGATATTACGATAAAAACACCCGAAGGGACGCATACGGCAAGATCGCCCGGTTTATTAATCCAGCTCTGTCTGACGCAATCCTGACCCGGGCAGGGGGAACGTGCTATCCGGGCCATCCCGTTCTCGATGATTATTTCCATTTCACCCAGGTTTCCGGTGACGGTGAATGCTGAATCCACTTCCAGCTGATACCAGAGTGTACTTCCACCTGTATGGACCTCCAGCCGGCATTCGGATGTATTCTCCCCCCTTCCGGGGAAGCTCAGGACAAGAAGGAAAAGGATTGCCGGTATTGCAAGTCATTAAGGCGAAAATAGGGGTATTTCTTATCCGATTTCATGAACAATATTAAGTGTATTACCGCAGGAAGCGCATTTTCCGTTTATCATGCCTTCGGTACTGACTTTCCATTGTGACCGTTCAACACAGAGCGCGCCGCAGGAGGGGCAGAATGTATCGGATCTTTCAATTGAGACGTTTCCTATATATACGTGACTGAGTTTTTCGGAGAATACCTCTCTGGCATTCATCAGCGTCTCTATAAGCGTGGGCTGCTGTCTGAGTTTGTACCTCGGGAAGTACCTGGAAATGTGAAGAACTGTATCCGCCCCGCATTCCCCACAGATCCATTGCGCCATCTCCCTCCATTCCGCCGGATCGTCGTTCTCCTCCGGAATGACCAGGAATGTTATCTCGAGGTGGCATGATGAACCTGCAAGTGTTTTAATACTCTGAAGAACAGTCTCCCTGTTTCCACCGCAGTGCCTTTTGTAGAAATCATCCGACCATGATTTAAGGTCTACATTCCAGGCATCTGTGATCTCTATGAGCATGCCAAGGGGATCGAGGTTGATCTCTCCGTTTGAAACCATTACTACAGCTCCCCCTTTTTCACGTACGAGGGGTGCAGAATCTGCTATGTACTCGAACCAGATGGTTGGTTCTGTGTATGTATAAGCGATGCCTCTGCTGTTCCGGGCCATCGACATTTCAGCCAGATCACCCGGTGAGACATACCTTGTCGGAACACTGCTGTTCTGGGAGATCGACCAGTTCTGACAGAAATCGCAGCTGAGATTGCATCCTGCGGGGCCTGTGGAAAGAATGCTGGAACCCGGAAGAAAATGGTAAAGGGGTTTCTTCTCTATAGGATCAACCACCAGGGAGACGCATTCTCCGTAGCCTGGAAGATATGGTCTGCCCTGCTGCAGACCTCTGACTCTGCAGTACCCGAGAGACGATGAGTTGTTCTCAAAAGAGCAATTCTGCGGACAGAGAAGGCATTTCCAACCTTTTTCATCTTCTGCGAACCACTGGGGCTCCCTCATAAACTGCCCCTTCTCCATTCGGTTACCTCCCCGTTCTCATCTTCAATCACTACAATGATAAGACTGAAAAGAGAATCAGGTATATCGGCAGCGGTGTCAATGCCTCCAACTGAAACAGCTGTCGCAAGGGCATCACCAAACGCCGCATCAGCGCAAACAACCGTTACAGACGCTGTTCCTGATTCAGGATACCCAGTTCTGGGGTCCAGAATATGGCAGAAACGTGTCCCGTTACTGAAGAAGTAATTTTCGTAATCCCCCGAAGTCGCAACCGCCCCGTTTTCGATCTCTATCATCTCCATGATATCGTCACCCCTGGGATTCCTTACTGCAAGCCTCCAGAGCCTGGCAATTTCAGGGTCGCCTCCGCAGCGTATCTCGCCGCCAATCTCGACCAGGACAGCACTGGCTCCCATCTCGCGGGCAAGTGTGTAAATTCTGTCAGCGGTGTAGCCTTTCGCAATAGCCCCGAAATCAAGAAGAGTGCCGCTGCGGAGTAATAGAGTGTCTCCGGATATCCTGACATTCGAAAGGCCGGAGCGGGCAAGTGCAGCGTCTATATCTGTGCTGTCCGGAAGATGCGGGTCGGAGGGAAACCCCCATAAGTCCACCAGAACACCCATTGCCGGATCAAAGAGAGAATCGGTGATAGATGCGATGAAAAAAGAGTTTTCAAGGAGGTAAATAATATCTGAAGATAGTTCAGGTATCAGGGCGTATCCCCTCATGTTAAGGTCAGATAACTCCCCCGAACCAAAGACGCCAAGCTCGTTGTCAAGATGTCTTGCAAGTGAATCCATCGAAGAGAGAATCAAGCCGGCAGCTTCGGTTTCTGCTATTACAATGAAAGTTGCGAAGGTGCCAAGTACTGGAGTTCTGTTCTTCATCTCAAGCAGCTCGGTGGTGCCGAAAAGGAATACTCGTACAAGCAGCGCTGCTGCAAGACTTCCGATCAGGAGGATAAGAAGAATACCGGAATTCAGTTTTCTGCAGAAGAGATTCACCTTGCGGAAGGACCCTGCTCCTCGCTCATGATATCATGATGGTATCTGCAGTATTGCGATCCCGGTATCGATGGTCTGCCGCATTTTATGCACTTCAGTGTTTCTCCGGCCCTCCGTCTTTTCTCCTCATGCGTTGCGCCTACTCCGGTCAACAGCATTACCAGGAGAATAACACCCGATATCGGAGCAAGATAAACAGCTAAACTCGCTAGGTTCCAGGTAAGAGACGTTCCTTTTCCCAGAAGGAATCCCAGTGTCCAGACAAGTATGCTGGAAAACAGGAGAATTTTTAGAATATTTCTGAATCTTCTCATTTGACTGTCTCCTTCCTTTAGAACAGGTCAATAAAACTGATTAAGTGATTAACGCCCAGTACAGCGATGCCTGTCTCGTCTTCGCCGGTTGCTATAAGAGCGATTCCACCTGCCTCAACTATGATATTCAGCCATCCTATCCCTCTACCCGCCGATAGCTGTCCCCATCCGGGAAGAAGTAATGATTTCCATGGCTGAGTTGAGCGTTCAACGATTACTTCGGTATCAAGTGGTATGATATCACCTGAAATACTCCACTCCGGAACAAGGGGTCTTCTCATTTCTGTCGGGAAAACAGCGGTTCCCACTTCGAATTCTCTGAGTTCAGCATTTCGCCAGAAGAGCTCATGGCTGAGTGTTCCATTTAGCACACTGTCCATACTTGCTATACTGCATCTTATGCCGATCCAGCTCAGATCGCTTGTATCAACTACATCGAGAGCAAGATCTGTAATCCCCATTCCGGGAAACCGGTCCATGCAGTCAGATAAAACGGTGAATATGCGGTTTACCGTAAATACGGGTACCTGTGCCGTATATTCCACAAGCCCTGAGAAGCGCACAAAGTTCGGTGTAGAGGAGTCCGGATAGACTGCATGGGAGCCTTCCATCATCATTCCCGCTCTTGTTGTGAGCTCGAGCTGTGTATGCCCGGATTCAGGTACGCCTGAATTGATCTTTATCCTGATTATGCTGATGAACGGTTCGCCTCCAACCAGTTCCTGCACAACCGCGAATTCGAATGGTGTCTGAGCCGAAGCAAGAGATACAAGTATTATTATTGCAAGGATGAAACGCATTTATCCGATCTCCATTTCAATTATTGAGAAACACTCTTCTCCAGTTCCTGTCCGCCACTGAAGCAATATCATCACCGCTCCAGCCTCTTTTATCAAGAATTTCCAGTAGATCCGGCCAGCTGGTGCAGTCCTTCATACCCGTTGGCAGATCCCCAACGCCGTCGAAATCACTTCCAAAACCCGCGGAGCTTATACCTGTCAGTTCAACAAGATGTTCAAGATGGTCTGCAATAGTATCGAGTGAAGCGTTACTGCCCAGAAAATACGGTACGAAGGTTATTCCAACTACTCCTCCTGAAGCGGCAATCTCCTTTATGTCATCGTCGGGTAGATTCCTCTGGACATCATGAACAGCCCTGCAGTTGCAATGTGTAGCTACCGCACGAAGTCCCAGCGAGAGAAGATCCCTCCTTGAACGGTCACAGAGATGTGATACATCCAGAATAATACCTGATCTATCCATTTCAGCTGCAAACTGTTTTCCTTTTTCGGTAAGCCCTGTATCCGTCCCTATCCCCCCCCCGAGACTGTTCATCCCATTCCATGTGAGAGAAACAATCGAGAGCATTTCGATTATCTCATTCATCCGGGGCAGATCAACAAGCGGCTGACATCCCTCGAGCATCAGATGGAGCTCGATAGATGAATGGTGAACTATCTCTTTGTACATGGAGATACCTCTATCGAGGGCGGCATCAGGTTCCTTTTCAGCTTCCGCGCATATTGCTGTTACAAGGTGAGATACGGAACCACTCAGAGCTCTGGGCATATCCAGTTGTGTTCTGGAATTTCCTTCAAGATATTCCTGTGCGGAAGACAATCTCATCAAAGTGTCAGCGTGAGCATCGAACACAGAATATGTCATCAGTGACTGCTCTCCTCTGCAGAGTCAGAAGAGAAGAATATATTGGAGAAACCACTGACGAATGCATCAGCTTTAAACATCATGAATATGATCATAACAAGCAGGAATATGTACAGTATCAGGCGGCCCTTACCGGATTTACTTGAGTGTTTCTCCTGCCAGTGATCAATAATAGGCATTGATCTCAGCGCCTCATGGGTTTCTCTATACGGAACTCGCGGTGAAATGTGGGGAATCCTGGAAACTCAATTGAATCGGCATAGGTTACTATGTATGAATTACCCTCAAAACCATTTCCAGAGTATGTCTGTGATGCGGATACAGCTTCGGAACACTCTTCGGACCTGCGGTATTCCCCCCACTCCTTCAGGAATTCGACTTTGATGGTGGAGATGGATCCCATACCCTCCACCCTGCAGAAGATCTCCTCCAGTTCTGTACTCACCTTCGCAGGCGTAAGTGTAACTACACTGACATACTTTATCACAACGCTTACGATCAGTACAAGTACGACTAGAAGAAAAGCAAAAAGACCACTTCTACCTGAAATAATATCTGACATATCCACCTACCATCCTGAAAGGCATCTTCTGACAATATCTTCTGCGGATTCTTCAAGAAGCCTGTTGCGGGCTTCAATTTCTGATTCGGCATCCGGGTCGTAAACCAGCCATGTAGTCACGCTTTCTGAAGCGATGATATCCCTCTCCTGAAGAAGATCAGCAAATGAGATATCAACCCTTATCTCCAGTTTGTATTCCTCGACCACTTCTGCTGATGTATACGAATAAGGGGTTTTAGTGTATTGCGCAACTGTACCCTCGATCTCCGAATCCTGATTTTCAACTGCAATCGAGAGCCTTCCATCCCGAATTATCATTTCAATAACCCGTGATGTTAAATCCTGCTCGAGACCGTATTGAGTAACTCTGCTGCGAAAATGAATGATCTTGACAGACTGGATATGCTCCGGAAGGCTGCCGCGGAATCCGTAGCTGCAGGACAATCCAACTGCGAATACTATGAGCAGACCTGCTCTGATGCTCCTATACACCGGAATGACCGAACCCCCCTTCACCTCTGAGGGTTCCAGGTACGTTCTTCACTATCCTGAATCTCGGATATACTACAGGTGCTAAAACCGCCTGGGCTATCCTGTCACCACGGTGTATTGAGAAGGGCTTGTCACCCAGATTAGACAGAATAACCTTCACTTCTCCCCTGTAGTCCGAATCTATTGTCCCGGGGCTGTTCAATACAGTAATACCGTGCTTCAGAGCATTACCGCTTCTCGGTCGGATCTGCCATTCGTATCCGGGGGGTATGGATACCTTAAGCCCGGTTGGAATCAGCTCAGTGGTTCCCGGGAGCAGGATTAAATCCATTTCTATCGCAGCTGTAAGATCCACACCGCTTGAACCGGATGTGGCTCGCGATGGAATGGGAAGATCTGATGCGTGCTCAAGAATCTCAAGCAGTACATCAATCTCCATCTCTTCCCATCCCTCCAGGTGTTTATTTTTCCGGGTTCTGGTCGATGCCCTTCATCGTCAGATCGATCTTACCGTTACTCTTGATTTCAGTTACTTTAACCCGCACGTGCTGACCGCGCTTGAGGACATCTTCAACCTTTTCCACACGTTCCCGGCTTATCTGGCTTATATGTACAAGACCATCGGTTCCGGGCATTATTTCCACGAAGGCTCCGAAGTTCATGATATTCGCAACAACTCCGTCATATATCTGTCCGAGCTTAGGCTTTCCTGTTGAAAGTTCTATCATCTCAAGGGTTCTGTTCGCAGCTTCAGCGTCGTCTGACAGGACAACTACCGTACCGTCATCATCGATATTGATATCGGCGCCTGTTTCTTCGGTAATGGCTCTGATGTTCTTGCCTCCGGGGCCTATCAGTTTACCTATCATGTCCTTTTCTATCTGAACTGTATAAACTCTTGGCGCGAATTCACTGAGCTCCTCGCGGTTTGTGCTCATTACGGAATTCATCTCACCGAGTATGTATTCCCTGTTCTCTTTCGCTCTATTTATGGCTTCACTGAGAATATCAAGTGATATTCCTTCAACTTTAAGGTCCATCTGTATTGCTGTTATACCGTTGGCAGTTCCAGCAATTTTCAGGTCCATATCACCCAGATGGTCTTCTACTCCTGCAATATCCGACAGAATAACGTAATCCTTGCCATCGGTTACGAGCCCAAGAGCTATGCCTGCGACTGCGTCGGTTATGGGAACTCCAGCATCCATCAGGCTGAGTGAGGCACCGCATATTGTCGCCTGACTGGATGATCCGTTCGATTCGAGTATATCCGATACTACCCTTACCGTATAATTGAAATCAAGCTTATCATTCGGCATGACCTGTGAAAGGGCCATCTCGGCAAGATGTCCGTGACCGATCTCTCTTCGACCCGGCCCACGGTCAGGTCTGACCTCTCCGACACTGAAGGAGGGAAAATTGTAATGGAGCATAAAGTCCTTCGTATATTCGCCCATAAGGGCGTCTATTCTCTGCTCATCCCTGGCTCCTCCAAGTGTGACAGCTACGAGAGCCTGGGTTTCACCCCTTGTAAAAAGAGCTGAACCATGAGGCCTTGGTAATACACCAACTTCGCTGGTTATCTTTCTAACATCACCTTCTCCGCGTCCATCCGGACGCTGGTGATTAAGAAGTTTTTTCCGAGCGACAAGTTTTTCCGCTTCGTTGACTGCCTTGGAGATCATTTTCTTAAGTCTATCATCATCAAGATCAGGATATTTACCTGAGAGTTCTTCAAGGGCTTTTTCCTTCGCTATCCCTCCTGCATCTGAAAGGGCGTTCTTGATACCGTTACCGTAAACTTTTTCGAATTCAGGAATCGCTATTGTGTTTACCGCTTCAGCAAGACCATCCGGAACCTCAAAAGCCAACTCAACTGGACGTTTTTCCCTACCGACAGCCTCCTTCAGTTCAACCTGAAGCTCGTTAATTATGGCGGCTTCACCGGCAGCTAACCTTATAGCTTCCATTACTTCGGCTTCTGACAGCTGTGCGGTCGAACCCTCAAGCATGACCACATCAGTGCCCTTAACCGCAACTACCAAATCAAGATCGCTTTCGATCTGCTGGTCAAGGGTGGGATTGATTACGAACTCACCGTTCACCCTGCCTACTTTTACAGCGGATACCGGACCGTCCCATGGAATGTCCGAGATCATCAGAGCTGCAGATGCACCAAGCATTCCAAGCAGACTGGGATCGTTCTGACCGTCAGAACTGAGCACGAGGATATATACCTGGGTTTCCTCCATATAGTCCGAAGGAAAAAGAGGCCTCAGCGGTCTGTCAATAAGCCTTGCGGTAAGTGTTGCATTTTCCTGGGGTCTTCCTTCTCTCTTAAAAAACCCACCGGGTATCTTGCCTGCGGCATAAGTTCTTTCGCGGTATTCTATTGTCAGGGGAAAGAACGGTAGATCTCTTAATCCGCCTGAAGTTGCAGCAACAAGCACTGCTGAACCGCCATAAGTAACGTAAACTGAACCGTCGGCCTGTTTTGCCATTCGCCCGGTCTCAACTGTAAGTGTTCTGCCTGCTATTTCTCTTTCAACTATTTTTATCATTTTTCTATTTTCTTCCTTTTTAACTCCTCTGCCCGGACTCCCTGCCCGGACAGTTTACTACAAGCACCACTTCAATTGAAATCCTTGAATCCCATCAGTGTGCTTAATAAAGCCGAGATTCAACTATCTCCTGAGACCAAGGTCCTTAACTATCTTTCTGTAACGGTCTATATCCTTGTTGGTAAGATAATTAAGGAGTCTTCTCCTATGTCCAACAAGCATGAGAAGACCTCTATTGCAGTTATTGTCCTTCTTGTGGATTTTCCTGTGCTCGGTAAGGTTCCTTATCCTCTCAGTAAGGATAGCTATCTGTACTTCCGATCTTCCGGTATCATTTTCACTGTCTCCGAATTTCGCGATTAACTCTGCCTTTTTATCGGCTGTTATGCTCATCTTTCTAGATCCTCCATTCGTTTTCCTTCAAAACGTACTGCCTGACATTCTCCACATCAATGGCAATAAGTTCTTTAACCTCTTCAATGCTTACTGAAGACGCTACATCTCTCAATCTTTTTCTAAAACCAACGCTCACTGCACTTCCGTAGACATCCCCGACCCGGTGATCCAGCATGTACGCTTCAACAGGTTCTGCAGCGCATTCGGGAACGAACACGGCAGCATGTACTGGCTTGCTTCCGGAGCCGGTATGTACATAACCCGCATAACTGCCCGGTTTCGGAAGCAGTTTGCATCCGGGAACCCTGACATTCAATGTGGGAAATCCGATCTGTCTACCCTGACCCTTGCCCCTTGAGACCACTCCTGTAACCGAATATACCCTGCCAAGGAGTTCTTCGGCTTGCAGGAGCTCTCCTTTTTCCAGAAGGAGCCGGATCTTTTCACTTTTAACAGGTCCGCCTCCGCAATTCAGCGGAGGTACAATAATAGTATCAATCTCTCTTGAAGTACACCACTGATACAGGTATTCCACTGTACCTGACCTGTTTCTGCCGAAATGGAAATCGTATCCCACAACTATCCTGCTGAATTTCTCCGTTTCGAGAAGTTCAGAGAGAAATTCATCGGGTGATTTTTCAACCGTCTCCGCGTCGAAAGGAATGATCATTATCTTATTCATTCCAAGTTTCCCCAGAATCTCAGCCCTTTCGGATACTGTAGTGAGCCTTCTACTCCAGGATCTATCCGTAAAATACTGACGGGCCACAGGTTCAAAACAGACAAGGCATGCATCGCCATCGAAAGATCTGGCCTTTTCAATCACCTTCAGATGTCCCGTGTGTATACCGTCAAAGTTTCCCAGTGTGATTGTATCCATGATTCTCAGTTTCCGGCAAATACGCAGAGAGGTTTCAGGATACTCCCATCCCCATGGGCCACAGCGAGCAGATTATCATCCTTATCCACAAGGGCTATTGTACCGGTCTGCGAACCGCTCACGTTTCCTCCATTGGATACTACAGTCCTCTGCTCTTCGTCCAGCACTGCTTTGCTGTAATCCCGGAGAAGATCTGACATTGTCAGGAGAGATCCTGAGTTTCGAGTCTCCTTTGAAGCTTCTGAAATATCGAACATCCCTATAGATGTTCTTCTTATATCGAAAGCCGCACCTCCTGTGCCCAGTTCATTCCCTATATCGCGCGCAAGGGCTCTGACGTAAGTTCCAGAGCTCACGGTTACCGAGAGAAGGATATCAGATCCAGTGAATTCCTCGAGTTTCCAGTTCCCGGTATGCACCTCTCTTACAGGGGTGGATGGTTTCAATCCTTTTCGTGCCAGTGAATATGCACGTTCACCATCAACCTTGACTGCAGAGTACTCCGGTACTTTCTGGCTGATCGTACCTGTATAGTTTGAAATGACCTTAAGAATATCCTCCCTGGCGATGGCCGGAACGGATCTTGTTTCCAGAACTGAACCGCCCGTATCATCCGTATCCGTTCTTATTCCCAGTCTAATTCCGAAACTGTATGTTTTTCCCGAAGATATAATAAACCTGGATAGTCTGGTTGCTCTTCCCATAAGAATAATAAGAAGGCCTGTTGCATCGGGATCCAGGGTTCCAGCGTGTCCGTATTTCCTGTAACCCCATTGTTTTGCAACTCTCGATGCTGCTTTGCGCGAGTAAATGCCGGCTGATTTATCAAGAAGATATGCCGCACCTGTCATGCGGGGGACTGTCAATCGTTACTCAGCTCCCTCATAATATTCAGAATCCTGTCACCTTTTTCACCGGATTCATCTTTCACCAGTGAGATAGCTGGAACCGTACGCATCTTTATTTTGGATGCCAGCTGAGATCTGAGGTAACCCCTGGCTGATTTCATCGCTTCGTAAGCATCCTGTCTCTCTGTTTCGGTTCCTGCAGCCTCATAGAACAGGGTTGCATGCGAACCGTCACGGGAGAGCTTAACCCTGGTTATGCTGACGTTACGAAGCCTTTCATCAGATACACTCCTGGACAACGTTTCTCCAACAATTTGCCGTATATCTACTTCCAGCCTGGCTCTTCTTCTGTCGTCCATAAGGTATTCCTCCGCGAAGCCGTCAGAGTTCTCTGGCAACGGAGATGATCTCGAAGCTCTCAATCACATCTCCAAGTTTAATATCGTTGTAGCCCGAAAGGCCTATACCGCATTCAAATCCGGATTTGACTTCTTTCCTGTCTTCCTTGAAACGCTTCAGGGAGCTTACGGTGCCCGACCATAAATCAACACCGTTCCGTACAAGCCGGATCTGGGCATTTCTCCTTATCAGACCGCTGATCACATAAGATCCCGCAATTGTCCCAATCTTCGGAACCCTGAATAGCTCTCTTACCTCAGCTGAGCCAAGGAACTCTTCCTTCTCTTCAGGTTTCAAAAGCCCTGACAGTGCCTTGTTGATGGTATCTTCAACCTGGTGGATAACACTGAAGATAGCGATTTCCACGTCCCTGGCTGATGCCTCTTCCCGGGCTCTGACATCAGGACGAACCCTGAAACCGATGATGATGGCATTTGAAGCAGCAGCTAGATTGACATCGTTGCTTGAAATACCTCCGGCACCGCTTCTGATAATGTTGACGGATACTTCTTCGTTACCCAGCTTTGAAAGCGCATCAACAATGGCTTCCGCAGTACCCTGAACATCGGCTTTAACGATGAGATTCATGGTACCCTCGTTCTCAGCAGTTTTCTGCCAGAAATCCTCGAGAGATACCATACTGCCCGCATGAAGTTCTCTTTCCCTCTGGACGATCTGGCGTCTTCTGCTGATTCGTTTTGCCTCATGTTCGGAACTTACAGCCACTATCGGTTCACCAGCATCAGGAACACTGTTACAACCGAGTACCTGTACCGGGATTCCGGGGCCTGCTTCCTTGATCTCGTTGTCGTTTTCATCGTACATCGCCCGAACTCTTCCACGGCATCTTCCTGCCACGAAATCGTCCTCGACCCTCAATGTCCCATCCTGGATGATAACGTTGACAACCGTTCCGCGCCGAGGGTCAACTTCACCCTCGAGAACAGTCCCTCTGGCAGGTCTGTCAGGATATGCTGTTAGTTCTAGCATCTCAGCCTGCATCAACAGCTTATCCATAAGATCCTCGACGTTTTCACCCGTTATGGACGAAACCTCAGAACAAAGTATTTCCCCTCCCCATTCTTCAATCAGAACATTGTGGGATGCCAGGTCCTTTTTTATGAAATCAGGATTGGCAGTGGGAAGATCGATCTTGGTAATCGCAACAACTATTGGAACTTTTGCAGCCCTGGCATGGTCAATAGCTTCCTGCGTCTGTGGCATGACCCTGCTGTCAGCTGCGATGACAAGGATAACAATATCTGTAACCCTGGCTCCCCTTGTCCTCATCGCTGTGAAAGCCTCATGACCTGGTGTGTCAATGAAGGTTATTTTCTTTCCATCTGCGAGTTTTGATATGTAGGCACCAATATGCTGAGTAATCCCGCCTGATTCTGTAGCTATGATGTTAGTTTTTCTTATTCTGTCCAGAAGAGCCGTTTTACCGTGATCAACATGCCCCATCACTGTGATTATCGGGAATCTTGTTGATTCGGAACCGCCAATACTGACTCGCCTGTTTTCGAGTTCCCTCGCTCCGTAACTTTCAACCACCTCAACTTCGAAATTGAATTCATGCGCCAGAAGCGATACAGTTTCAACATCAAGCCTCTGGTTCGCTGTAGCCATGACGCCCATCTCCATGAACTTGCCAATAATCCTGCTGAGAGATATTTCCATCAGTTCTGATAGCTCCGAAGGGCTTGTATAGTCCGTAATACGGATGATCAAGGAATCGCCGTCTCTTACGATCTCCTGAAGCTTCTCAACTTTTTCCTCCCTGTATTTCTTCCGTTTCTTCTGTCTTGATTTTCCAGCTCCGGAATCAATCCTCGCCAGTGTATCCTTGACAGTTTTTACCGCTTCGGCTGTTATTATCGGCTTTGGACGTCTTTTTTTCTTTTTCCTTTTCTTTCTAACCGTTTTTGTCCTTGCAGCTTCTTTTTCCCGGTCAAACCTGTTCCTTACTTTCAGTTCATCTTCCGAAGTAAGTGAGCTCATGTGACTTTTTACAGATATTGTCATCTCTTGAAGAACCTTAAGCAGTGCCTCACTTGAGAGATTCAGCTCCTTGGCTAGTTCGTATACCCTCAACTTCTTCACTTTGATTTTCTCAGCCAAGGAAATCACCCTCTTCCGTCATTAATCTATTTCTTCTATTCATAATACTCTGAACTGTTAACAAATTCAACCAGGAGGAAAGCTTTACTCCACCGGGATTTCAGTAATGCTGTCCGCGTCTGCATCATTTTCCAGTGCAGCCTCCTGCGCTTCCTTTTTCTTCAGTTCAACAGTTTTCGTTCTACTTTTTATCAGCTCTTTGGCTTCCTTCAGAAGACTTTTCAGTTTTACAGCGCCCACACCCTGAACCTCAAGTATCTCTTCCGCGGGAGAATCCAAAATCGAATCCGCAGAATCAAACCCTGCACGAGTCAGCCTCTCAGCCAGTTTTTCGTTCACGCATTTGAACTCGTGGATATCTACTCTGAGCATATCCTCCCACTGTTTTCTGCTCTCCCAGAGTGATCTTTCCTCAACTTCAATTCTGCATCCAACCAGCTTGCCTGCCAGCCTTACATTATGACCGCCCTTGCCCTTTGCTCTTCCTATCTCATCGTCAGGAACTGTAGCGGTCATCAGTGTCTCTTCTTCTTCAGTTTCGGGGTTTATCCGTTTCTCCATCACAACCCTGAGGACTGTTGCAGGGAGAAGAGCGCTGGTCACGAGCAGTTGTCTGTCTATAGTCCAGGGGATAATATCAATTCTCTCCCCGTTAAGCTCCCGCATAACTGACTGCACCCGCATACCCTTCATTCCGACAAAGGTGCCAACAGCATCAACTCTGATGTCGTTGCTTGCTACTGCAATCTTGGTTCTTACACCTGCTTCACGGGCAATGGCCATTATCTGAACCACTCCCTCATCAATTTCGGGAGCTTCCCTTTCAAAAAGTCTTTTTACAAGAATCGGAGTTGCCCTTGAGAGAACCAGTTGAGGTTCAGTACTTTCAGGACTGAGAACTTCCACTAGCACAGGGAGTACACTATCTCCGTGCTCGAATCTCTCACCCCTGGCCCTCTCTTCAGGCGGGATCAAAGCCTCTATCTGTCCAGCTATACGAACGTTAACCCTGTTTCTATAAACCTGCTGAACTACACATCTCGGAATAAGCTGACCGATCCTGCCTGCGTACTCCTCGTAAACCTTTTCCCTCTCGGCTGATCGCTCAAGAGTGTGGAATTCTCTTCTGAACATATTTATTGCCGAACGACCGAAATCATCGAAATTAACAGGTACTCCCACTTCATCATCGTAATCTGCTTCAGGGTTGTATTTTCTGGCTTTTTTTCTTGTGATCTGAAGATGATCCATTTCCGGTTCTATTTCCTTGACTACTTTCATAAGAGCAAGTATTTGCACATCATCTGTCTTCTGATCCCATGTTACTTTAACATTCTGCGGCGTACCGTATTCGTTCTCGGTTGCTTCCTGCAGTCCTCTTTTAAGCCACTCAAGCAGAAGTTCCTGGTTAGCGCCTTTGCTTTCTCTGATCACCGCAGCCAGGGCTTCTATTCTTTTATAATTATCCGACACTTTTATCTCCTCGCATAACTGAAAACAGCTTGCATCAATCCAGTACTTCCACAGATCCCAGGATCTCGTCAGTAGTTATTGTCCTGCCATTTCTGAACTTAAGGCATCCATCACTGTACTCCTCAAGCCAGTCGACAAAACTGTCATTCTCCATCTGAACGGATAAATATCTTCCGACTGATCTTATCCAGTCGACCTCTGTGCTGAGAAGGCGCCCTATTCCCGGGGAACTGACTTCCAGCCTGTAGTTTGTCAGCAGCATCTTTCCGTCAATGATATCCCTTATTTCACTTGCAAGCTCGGTGCATTGAGAAATGTTAATCCGTTCGGGTCTGTCGACCAGGAGCCTTATCATGTGACTCCTGCCGATATTTTTCACGGACAGGTCAACCAGCAGGATTCCGGCTCTGTCGACAATACTTTCTATCACTTCAAAAAGATCAGAAGTGTCCATTTATCCTTCATTCAACAATAAAAAATAAAGGCGGATAAATACCGCCTTATGAATCATACGATCCGTAAGCGCAACCATTAAGTGAAATCTAGTTCTTTCCAGTGTTTATGGCAAGTCAGGCCGCGTTATCCTGCCCATTATTAAGTCGTTTCTGAGGGCTTCAGTGTAGTAAGAGAATTCACCACTGATGCACAGTATCGAATGGTCAGCAAGATCGTTGAGCATTGACGCTATCTGATACTGCGTCTCGCTCTCACCCAGTATAGGAACCAGTTTTTCGCGGGCATCAGCGATAAGTGAAACTGTCTGTGCCCCCTGAACAGTGCTGTAGTGCGGTACTCCATTGTAGGATGAGCAGAACAGAACGTAGAGCCACTGTAGTTCAAACAAAACCAGCTCCGCGTTAAGTGAATCCTGTTCTTCGAGTGCAAGAATTTCAGAATATGAGTTGTGAAACAGTGATGCTTCGCGCATAAGGGGTGCTCCAGTAAGATCATCCCTTATCCTCATGAAGCAGTACAGTGGTCCGCCGATACGTTCCCATAGTATTTCCAGGTCATTTCTGATGTCAGTGGATGCTTCCCGCAGAGAGGGCGAGGATTCGATGAAGATGATCATCTCGAATATACGCCTGTCGAATCTGAGTG
>QNDS01000024.1 GCA_003644925.1 Candidatus Fermentibacterota bacterium | reverse complement strand
TGGGTCGTAACAGAAACTACTCTCCTGTACTTCATCAGGATTCCATAACAGGTGATTATTGCTGCGATGCAAATAATGTACCCCTTGTAAGTATTGCTGAATATCCGCTTCTACCCGGATTATCTTTTACAGCAGAAATATTAGTACAGGATATGCCTGATGCCAGAGGATGCAACTGGCTTGCTGTCGGGTTGACCAGAAGCACTGCCGGCACATTTCATCTTGATCCGGGAATCGTATCAGACATGGAACTAAGATGGTTCTATACTCCCGGAAGTAACAATCAGTATTGCGAAATTGTATCAACGTTTGCATATGACAGCGTAATATCAACAACGACAGAGCCGGAATCCCTCTGGCTGCAGCATAACACTCCGCAGATATTCACCATAGAAACCTGTACTGAAACAGTTAGATTCTGGCTCAATGACAGCCTTTTCTCTGAGGATTCCCTGGATTTATCACTAGAACAGGACTCTGTACATATTTACCTCTGGGGCAGCTCAGGTTCGCAGCCGCATCATATCGATAATCTCAGATTATTCCGTCGAAGATGGTGAACGCAGCAGGGATCATTACAGAAACAGATACCTTTCAATGAAGAGATGTACTCTAATTCTACTGATATCATTTCAATGCCTTCATGCAACAGATGTTTTGTTTATGGAAGACTTTTCCGGAAATCTTTTGCAGAACTGGACAATGTTCGGAGATCCGCAGCCCAGAATACTGGATTCCCTGGGCATCCCCCCTCCATGCTTCAACAATAACGGCGATTCAATGGGAGGCAGCGGTGTCATATCAAGGGAAATATTTGAAATTGCTAACGGTCTTGGTGTTGAGTGTGATATGTACCTTTCATGCGAAAATAGAGGGACATGGGTTACAGCCGGGCTGTACTTTATTACTCCTGATTACATAAATGACCGTTCGCATAGCGGTTATGTTATTTCAGCACTTGCTTTTTCATACAGTGGAGAAATGGACTGGACACATCCTCATCTGCAGGGAGTTCTATATTTAAACTGTATTCCCAATCATGATGACAGATTCAGCGTTCAGCTCTACCATCAAAACGAATTACTCGACGGATGGCACAGGTACCGATTGGAAATCGATGAACACAGAATGGTGAATTACTTCATCGATGATTCCCTCTACTGCACTTCAACCGTATCTATTCCCGATACACTGGAACACGTAAGATTACAACTGGGTAACCGTTCATCAAGCTGGGGAATTGCTCTCCATGACAACCTGATTGTGTACAGGCCATGACGGCGAAGGTGGAAGATAGCAGCTTGCTGAACGTGGTGAATCCAGCATGATGTTCACCGTATTTCTATGTGTGTTAACTACCGTTCATATTGTAGGTTCTGCAAGTGAGGTGCTCTTCTCCGACGATTTTTCATCTGGAGAGCTGGAATCGAACTGGATACTTTACGGAGATCCCCAACCCAGGATATTGGATTCCCTGGGTGTAACCCCTCCCTGCTTCAACAATAACGGTGATTCCATGTTCGGCAGCGGAGTCTTCTCCAGAGAAGTTTTCAAAATAGGTGAAGGACTCCGTGTTGAATGTGATATGTATCTGGAATGCGCTGAGAGAGGAACGTGGGTAACTGCTACCTTAGCTATCGTCACTCCTGATTTCAGGGATGAAAGAACTCAGAGAGATTTTAGTATTGCGCGTATGGAAATATTCTATTCTGGTGAACTTGATTGGGGAACACCCCATCGTCAGTGCGTTCTACAACTCGCAAGTGGGGATTGCGAGGGAGTCAATTTCCGCTATGAGCAGTACCACCAGAATCAGCTTCTCAATAACTGGCATACCTATTGTATTGAAATAAATGAAGACCGACTGGTAACATTTTTCATTAATGACAGCCTTATAGTTTCGTCTCCTGTAATGATTCCCGATACGGTTGAAACAGTCAGAATACAGCTTGGAAACAGATCCAGCGACTGGGGTATAGCTCTCCATGATAACTTGGTTGTATACAGACCATGATCCAGAAGAAGGGGAATAATAATGAATGAATATTCCACATTAACTCATGATCATGAAGCAAATCGTATAAGCAGTTCTATACTGAAAAAGCTAATTTCCCGCGGGGAATACTTAAAGGCTTACGATCTGTGTGATGAGTATTTAAGGAATACCGAACAAGCAGATCATGAAATACTAAAACAGCATGCCCTCTGCATGTCAAAGCTCGGAATGATAGATCGCTCCATAAACCTTCTGGAGAGTTTGGATCCATCGGGATTAGATCGCGATTATGAGCAGCATGCTCTTCTTGGAAGCTTCTATAAGAGAAAGTGGCTTGAACTGAAAATATCGGATCCAGAGAATGCTCATGCAGCTCTATTCTCATCTTTCAAGAATTACATGAAAAGTCGAGAACAAGGCGGAGATTTCTGGTGCATAGTGAACGCTGCATCTCTTGCGCTGATTCTCGGTAAAAAAGATTTGAGTATTGAACTGGCTGATGAGGTTATCACACAATGCTGGGATATATACAATAAGCATGGGACCACGAGCGAATTCTGGGTTCTGGCTTCCATGGGTGAGGCTTACCTGATAAAGGGAGACTACAATTCAGCGGCAAGATGGTTCAAAGGAGCAAGGAGCCATGTAGGCGCAAGCATCGGACAGATAAAGACTACAAGAACCAACGCAAAGATGTTACTTGATCTTCTGCAAATAGATGATGAATCAACAGATGAAATACTGGAGTGTATTCGAAAACCCAGGATAGCTATTTTCGCCGGTCACAGAATCGATAAACCAGGGAGAACAAATCCCCGTTTCCCCGAACATATCTCAGACAGAGTAAAAACACGCTTGAATAAGAAGCTCATTGAGATGAAACTTGATATCGGGATTGCATCCGCAGCTGATGGCGCTGACATACTGTTTCATGAGTGCCTTCAGGAGATGGGAAAACGAACCCATGTAATCCTTCCCTCTCCCATTGGACATTTCAGAAATAAACTCATAGAGGATTCGGGGGAAAATTGGGCCATACGTTTTGACAGAATTATTAAAAACGCTGACATGATAGAAACTTCCTCTTTCTCCAAATTTGAGAGCGATGCTGTTGGCGTATATCAGCTCTCTTCAGATTACATGCTTGAATATTCACTCGATATGACTGAAGCGTTCGATGGAGAACTGATACCTGTTGTCATATGGGATCAACACCAGGTAAAACACACTGGAGGAACAGGATATATTGTATCCAGCCTCAGAATGCTTGGATATGAACCGATGGGAATACCTATTACGGATTTAGTGAATATCGGTCGATACAGCGACAATTCCATCCTCGAAGACTATCCTTACGGCAGTTTGGGAATATATGAACCCGTTGTCAGACCAATCATTGTTATAAGCCTGTATGATGCCGGGATTATGGAAGAGCAAATGGCTTCCAATGTAAACACTATAATGACAGAAATCTCAGAAGTGTGTAAAAAAGAATCTCTAAGAATTCTCAGTGCCGGTTCGTCCACAGGAAGTTCGTATCTGATAACGGATTCTGTTAGTGACGCTATGGATCTCTTATCTGGTCTTCGTGATATCATCCCTTCCTTGCCGGAGCATTCTCTTGTTCTGCATGCAGGTTTGATTACTATGCTCAATTCTTCACTGAGTGGAAAAAGGGATTACTACTGTGGGGAGATTGGAGAAGCTATGGAGATCGCATCAAGTCTGAAAACCCCTTCATGGATTTCAACAATGCAATTCAAATCAATTGCTCCCCGGAGCGATTGCTCCGGTACCGTATTCAGATATAGCGGTCGATTCAGATCAAAGAATGGAAATCTCCTGAAAGTATTCCAGATTACGAATTAATTCCGTGTCTCTGTATATCGGGATTTCCTGGTTTTCTCTTAACCTGATCCGGAACTGCTGCAGATATCGATTATCTGAACTACACTGTTTTTTGCACCATATTCTTCAGCCCTTTTCAGAATACTATCGGCATACTTTCTCGAATCCATATCAAGTAATCGCATAAATTCCGACTCGCATACATGATCCGTGATACCGCTAGTACAGATGATATACCTGTCACCATTCTGAACGAATACTCTTTGAATATCCGGTTCGATTTCCTCGTTAACACCGATGCAATGAGTTGACATTCTTTTTTCAAGATGACCCCTGCCCACTTCCCGGTCGATTGTTCCCTGTTCACTCTCCTCACTTACTCTGAAGTGGGTTTTTGTAATCCGGCTGATATTGCCATCCCAGATTCTGTAAATCCTGCTATGTCCCACATGGAAGATCAGTGCATTGTTCATCTCATCAGGGTCTAAAAGCAGGGCCACAAGTTCACAGCCGATTTCGTGCATATACGGGTTGTTTGAAAACCTTTCATGTACCGCTCTGTTGGCCTCTCTGATAGCGCTACTCAATAGTTTCTCCGCAGAAAGGCTGGGGACTGATGTAATGATTCTTCTAATTATCTCAAAGGTGATACTGCTTGCTATAATGCAGTCATGTGAATCTTCAATACAGCTGCATATCATGTAAAGAGCGCCGTAAGGTGTATCCAGCTGACCATGGTGAAAATATTTCTCATCGATTGAATCGTTGCTTGTGCAAGAAGTTGATAACTTCACTTCAATATTCATAAGAACTCGATCTTTCTAAGGCTGTCTGGTTCTTCAGGTCACTCAGTTTGCTTCAAGTTCTGCTGACGAAAAGCCTAATACATGATAATTCATACTTCTGGCATGTAGAAACAAGGCGCTATTTATGATGGAAAACATCATTAAATAGAATAACTAAAATATTATGGCGTTTATAATTGGATATGGCGGTTATACTGATATAATTGGATTACTGTTTTCAGATATTTCCTTGATCGGGTAGATGAACAGTATTCTCTGTACTTCTAGATTCTGCCTTTCAGATATTTTTGTCGTTTTTCTTCGGGGAATTTCTCGATTGAGTATCTAAGCGTTGTTCGGGGCATGTTCATGTAATGCTTTCTGAGGAATTTTTCTTCGATTTCGAGATCCTTCTTGCCCACTTCCCGCAACATCCATCCTACAGCTTTATGAATGAGGTCATGATTATCTTTCAGAAGCTTTCTGGATATTGCAAGCGTGTCCTTGAAATCGTTTTTTCTGATGAAGTGCTGGGTGGATATTATGGCTATCCGTTTCTTCCAGAGATCGTCCGATTCTGCAAACTCGTACAGCGGCTTTCTATCCCTGCTGTAAAGCCAGCCTCCGGGGATATGAGGGGCGGAAAGATCTACAAGGTCCCAGTTGTTTATCCAGCATGTACTGTCCATATACAGATTGTAGATCTTCTCTCCCAGTTCATCATTTCCCCTCTTGAAAGCACCCACCATTACAAGAAGCGCGAACAATCGCTCTTCGTGCCATCGGGAATGCAGGAGTTTTTCTGTATCTGCGATGGAGAGCCCTCTGAATTTTCTGACAAGTTTTCTTATGTGCGGAACTCTTATGCCAAGGAATTTGTCTCCTTCTCCGTATTCACCCCTGCCGGTCTTGAAGAACCTCTGGTGGATACTGGCTCTTTCCGGTTCTGCAAATATTCTCAGCTCGCGGGAAATCTCATCGATTGCATCAGGCATCTGTTTTCTCCAGTCTCTTTTTCTTCAGAAGTTTTTTTAAAAGAGGAAGGATTTTCCGGGGTTTAACATCATCAATGTCGATCCTGCCGCAGTTGTTGAATACCGCGAAATCAGCAAGTTTCGCGGCAAAGACCGGGAGGAATTCTTCCCATTTATTGAAGCCTTCTTCGAAGCGAAAAGTGTGGAGCATGAGGATTTTCTTCTTGCGGTCAGCTTTCGAATCCATCCTCCCGACGAACTCTGTTCCCCATAAAACAGGTAGAACGAAATAACCGTACCGCCTCTTCGCGCGGGGTACGTAGCATTCAAGAGTATAGTCGAAATCGAAGAACCTGCTCATCCTGTCACGTAGAATTATGAGGTTATCGAAGGGGGAGAGTATATGTACTTCAGTTGGATTGTTGATGTCTTCATTCAGGTTTTCCAGAGACTCAGATAGCATGTAGTACGAACTGCCGCCCTCTACACTCACCGGAATGATCTCTTTCTCTGTAAGCAAACTTTCTGCAGCACTTGTGATTACTTCTCTGCCGGCTGCATGGATGTGTTTGACTATATCATTCATGGTTGAAATACCCTGGGCTTTTAAAGCCCTCCGGACAAGATACCGCCCCAATTCGTCTTTTTCGGGCATTGAAGTATTGGTACCTTCAGGCAACACTCTCTCGGTAAGGTCATAGATCCTCTGGAAGTTGTCCCTGCGCGTAACCATCAGGTCACCTCGCCAGAAGAGAAGCTCAAGGGCTGTTTTTGCAGGTTTCCAGTTCCACCACTCTCCCCTCTTCACATCCGGATCAGATTTAAAATCCCTTGATCCCAGTGGTCCTTCTTCGCTTATTCTGGAAATGATCCCATCCATCAGGTGTCCGCATTTTGCAAGTCTGTCTTTGGCCCATTTGTCCATAGGATCGCTGAAGTTCTTCATCCGATGGGTGTAATATCTGTAGTCACTCATTGGAAGATAGGACGCCGCATGCCCCCAGTACTCGAATATCTCTCTGTCCACTGCCTGAAGCTGATGGAGCATATCGGGATGGTAACCACTGTACCTTGTCCAGAGTGTATGGTGATGCGCCCTCTGTACAACCGAAATAGTATCTATCTGTATATAACCCAGGTGCTCGATAATCCGGGTTGTTCTATCTTTCCCTGATGAGGTTTCGGGGATGTCAGACAGCATCTGTGAATCCAGGATCAGTCGTTTTGCCTGGTCTGAACTGAGGTTCATCACGCAGTTCTTAAATACTGACAGATGAACCGATTGTTACTACTTCTCAAGGCTTATGATCCTGGCAAGGTTTGAGCAGAGAAGCGACCTGTTGCCATCGGGGTTTATGGCTATGTCGTATACCGTTCCATGACCGGAGGTTGTAGCTTCCACATCGTTATTCTGTGTATTTACCACCGAAACACCGCTGTTCTCGTAAGCTACGAAGAGGTAATGGCCGTCGGGGGTGACCGCAACCGCAATGGCTGGGCTGTATATCGGATAGGTTGAATAGCACTGACCCGTTCCCGTATCAATTCCCCATATCTGACTGAGTGAATCCGGGGCTGCAAAGATCAGGCTGCCTGATCCAGCATACAGATCGTTTACTCCGCCGGGAACCGCACATTCAGCTGTTACTGTACTCAGATCACCGGTGGAAATCTTCTTTATCGTATTATCGTAACCGTCGGCTACGAAAATAGCTGTCCCGTCCGCTGTGATGACAGCAGCTACAGGGTCAAATAGCCCTGATACGGAATCTACCGCTGTCACATCCCATGATTGAGAATTGATCGTGGTAATCGTCCCGTTAGCTCCAACCGAGTACAGGTGCCAGCTTCCACCGACGGGTTCCGTCAGAATGAATCTGCCGTAGGAGCTGAGGGCAACAGGATCGTGGACAATGTACGTACTGTTGCTTACGTAGAAAAGGAGATTACCGCAGAGTGCAAGTGCATACCCCCCTTCGGCGGTTGCTCCTACATCCTCAACTGCATACCCCTCGAGGTACACCCGGGCAAGGCAGTAACCGTTTGCGTAATCTATGAAATAGAGGCTGTCTACCGCTGCGATCCCATCTCCACCCTCTTTTAGATAGCAGCAGTGAAGCGGAGTAGTCGGGACGCCTACATCCTGAAGAAAATAGAATGGAAAATCTGCTGATATGATCGGGTTTGTTATCCCGCAGCCGGTTTCTGACAGAACCATAACCGCAGCAGCAAGAACTGAGATCAAAAACAGTGTTTTTTTCATAATTATTCTCCTCTGAACAATTCCTTCATTCTAATCGCATCTTTAACAGCCTGACCGAAATGACAATTATTGAACATCACAAACAGCTTTCCAGATTCCGCGCCCAATCTGTTTATAGCGGGCAACCAGGCCTGGAGTTCCTCATCACTGTAACTGTAATCATACCGGAGAGCGCCCCCGTTCCACCACTCTGAGGTGTTCCTGCCATGGAATCTTACGTATCCGAAGGGTTTTCCACCTATGATAACCGGAGGCGGCAGATGGGGAAGCCTTGGCAGATCGACAGACACAAGAGCCATCCCGGAGCCTTCTATCCGCTCAAGAATATCTTTCCTGTACCACTCATCGTATCTGAATTCTACGGAGAGCGGCACTTCACCTGTTCTCCTGTTGAGATCTTCTACGTACCGCACACTCGATTCGGACGGTTTGAATGAATAGGGGAACTGCGCGAGCAGGCAGGAAAGCTTCTTTTTCTCAATGAACGGTTCAAGCATTCTGGTGTACTGGTCCCACTGGACCGGAGAAGCATCCCTTGAGTGTGTCATGCTGGAATGCAGCTTTACGGTAAACTGGAAATCGTCCGGGGTTTTGTTTACCATGTTCCACGAAACCTTCGGGTGCATTATCCTGTAGTACGTGCTGTTCACCTCAACTGTGGAGAAGTGCTTTGAGTAGAAATCCAGCATTTCACCTTTCGGGGTGCCCGGGGGATAGAAGGGGCCGACCCAGTCGGGGAAGCTGTATCCGGAGGTACCGATCAATAGCTCTGTTTTTCCGGACTGTATTTCAGCGTTCATGATTCACTAACATACTGTACTGTTGATCTTTCATGAAACAGAGGTGCTTCTGATCGTTCTGCCCCCGGTGACAAGCTTCTCGCCGTAACGGTGCCGTATATGGTCGATCGCCGTAATGACTTTTTCATTCCTGCCTCCGAATAATTCAAGCTGGCGGCCTGATTCATCGGTAAGGGAAGTAAGACATACTCCTATGAGCCTTATTCTGGAGTTGATAGCAAGACGGGCCAGAGAGCGGGCAGCGGTGTAAATCGTTCTGGCGCTGTCCGTATAGTCCGCAAGTAACCGGGCCCTTGTGCAGCGCTGCATATTGCTGAGCCTGTATTTCAGTGTGACGGTACTTCCAGCAAGCCCCTTGTCGCGGGCTCTGCGGGCCACTTTCTGGCTCATCATTGCAAGCACAGGAAGGTATTCGCCGGGTTTTACGACATCCGTACTGAACGTATGTTCGTTGCTTATTGAAAGGGGCTGCTCCGACAGGTCTCCCGGGATCACCGGGGAATCATCGATTCCTCTGCAGAGAAAGTAAAGGCTTTCACCATGTTTTCCGAGAAGGGCTCGAAGCTGCTGACGGGTGAATTTCCGCAGATCCGCTATTCTTTCTATTCCAAGGCTTAGAAAACGTCTCTGTGTGGCGGGGCCCACGCCCCAGATCCTGCCCACCGGAAAATCAACGATGTCGTCCGGATTCAGTTCCGCGATTCCCCTTGGTTTCGCCTCGCGGGAAGCCATCTTGGCCAGGAACCTGTTCCGCGCGATGCCTACGCTGGCCCAGAGGCCTGTGCCCTCCAGAATACCCTTCTGTATCCGCAGAGCCATTTCCCGGGGTGAGCCGTTACCAATGACAGAGGTTATATCCATGAATGCTTCATCGATACTGGCGGGGTCGAGTATGGGGGAATACGATAGAAGTATCTTCAGAATGCTTCTGGTATAAGATGCGTAGCTCCCGTGACTTCCGGAGATTATGGCCGCGTCCGGCGCAAGCCGCATGGCTTTGACTATAGGCATGCCGGATCTTACTCCGAGCGCGCGGGCCTCGTAGCTGCAGGAAGCCACGACCGACCGGAGGGTCCTGCCCCCTACGATCACCGGCTTCCCCTCAAGCCATGGAAAGGAGAGTCGTTCAACCGAAACGAAATATGTGTCCATATCGATGTGGAATATTGAGCGCATAAGCAGGCTGCCTAACTGTTCTCGGAGTAGTGAAAGTCCAGTGTCCAGCTGAGGTCGGATGTGTCAAGGTGGAGCTCGTATACATCCTCTCCGGTGGTGCGGACGACGTAATAGAAAAGAGGATATGCCCCTTCGCGGTTTTCCCACTGCGATGATACCGAAGTAATACGGTACACATGGCCGTTCCACCTGAACCGGCAGGGCTGCACCTTCCCGCGGGCGAAATACCCTATCATTTCCACGGGCTCACTGTACCTGGTTACCACATTCCATCTCCTTCACAATACAAAACTAGTGAACAGATGTTTAGCGGTCAAGTTTCAGATAAGCAAACCGGGTATATATGCAAGGGGAAATTCCCTGTATAATAGTATGGGTTTATGTTTAGTGTGTAATGTTGATCATACAGAACCAGAAAAGCAGGTAAACACTATGAGAATTACAGTCATTCTTACGATCATCCTCGTCGCGATCGCTCCGGCCAAGAGCATAATACAGACCATCGACTCACCGGCTGGAGACATCTGCGGTCTTGGCTGGGAGAACGGCACTCTATGGGCCACTGATGCCTTCACGAAAGAAATTTATAAGATCGATCCAGTGAGTGGTGATGTTCTGAACTCCTTCACCACGATCATAACTGCGGCCTATGAGGCTACAGGTCTTGCAGTCGAGAACAACATTGTCTACATCGGGGCCTGGAACAACACCGACAATGCTTACGTTTACAAGTACACTGATTCGGGCACATTAACCGGTGCTGTCGGCATGTGCGGCGGTTGAGGCGATCCTATCTCGTCGGTGACGGGACTTGCAGCAAATAGTACCAGCTACCTCTACGTCAGCTCACGTGCTCAGAATGCAACCTACAGATACACAGCTCCGGCTGTAGCCTCCCCGGTTAAATACACCACCTACACCGGTGCAAGCCAGACCAGAGATATCGCCATCACTTCTGAAGGCAACATCTGGGTAGCCAGAGACGACCCCACCACTATGCCGCTTAGACTCTACAACGCGAATGACGTGATGATCGATAATATTCTCGATACACTGGTACCCAGCGCCTGTGGTGTAACCATGGACGAAAGCGGTTACCTCTGGGTAAGCGATACCGATAACGACTGCATCTACAAGATAGATCTTACAGAAGGTATCGAAGGTTCCGGAGAAGGCATAACTCCCTACCTCCTGGCTTCATCTAATCCTTTTGCCGGTCAGGTGACTATCACAGGTATCGGCTTTGACAGCCAATCAATTATCAGCATCTATGATATCAGGGGAAACCTGGTCTCCAGCGACAGCTTCTTCGGGTCGTATATGCTTGGTGATTCAGGCGATCTCTCGCAGGGTATCTACTTTGCAAGGGTCAGATGCGGCAGCGGTTCAGAATCTGTCCTGAAACTGACGTGCCTCTGATCCCAGGATTAAACTGGTAAACTTGTACTTATCGGGGTCGTATCTTGAATTTTGGCATTCCCTAATGTCTTAACAAACCAAATGCCAAAATTCAAGATACGACCCCGATAACTATTAAAACAGACAAAATGTTTAGATGTTAGGTCCGGCCCCCAGTGTTTTATGGAGGCGCCAGATGTCCCGGAGGGCCCGGGGAACACGTTTTATCAGAGGCAGGGGTGTTGCGCGGATCTCCCTTAAGTGAATGGGGATTTCGCGGATACTGACTCCGGACCTCTGGGCTCTTATCACCAATTCTGTTGGAAATATGTCAAGCTCATACTCACACAGTGGCGGAATATCCTTGATGGCATCCCTCCATACTACCTTCGGGCCGTGCGTATCCGTCCCCCTGTATCCAAGAAGAGTCCTCAGAAGGAACGTAAGCGTAAGGGTTGCGGCTTTTCTGAAAAGCGGCCGCCGGTCATCCTTTCCCGCAAGTACCTTGGACCCCTGGACAAGGTCAACATCATTCCTGCTCAGGAGCTGCAGTCCCCTTATCCAGAAATCCGTATCCAGTACATCCAGATCATCAATTATGACTATATCCGCCTGCGATTGCAGCAGTCCGGTTTTCATCGCCAGGCCGTAATTGGGCATGGGAAGTGATATAGAATCAAGAGCCGGGTATTCTTCTTCAATGACGTGAAGCAGATCTTTTGTCCTGTCCTTTGAGCCGTTCTCGATAACCTTTATACGAAACCCCTGCGGAAGGATCTTAAGTACAGGCACAAGCTGACTTTCGAGAATATTCTCCTCGTTGTAGACCGGTACGATAACCTCGACTGCTGATGCGTTGTCCGGACATGCTTTCAGAAGACTTTCCGTCGTTGCACTTACTTTACTCATGAAGCTTTTTTCCTCCTGTACCCGAATCTGGCAGCCAGCAGGCTCAATTCAAAAAGAAGATAGAGAGGAAGAGTAAGCATAATCTGGGTGAGGGGGTCAGGCGGGGTGAGAATGGCAGCGATAATGAGAAGCCCTATTATTATGTGCCTTCTGTATTTCGCCAGAACCCCGGGAGTTACGACTCCGAGGTTTACAAGTATCAGTATAAGAACCGGCAACTGGAAAGCCACAGCGAATATTATGATGAACCTGCTGAGAAAACTTATATAGTTCGCAAGGCTCCAGTGTCCCATGATGTTTCCCGTCTCGAAACTTCTGAAGACATCGATAGCCGGTTCCAGCATGAGAAACCATGCAAATGCCGCCCCGGCAAGGAACAGAAGAACGGATGCAAAAGCCGAAAATACCGCTGTTTTTCTTTCTTTCCTGAACAGACCCGGCGAAACAAATCGCCAGAACTGGTAGAAGATAACAGGTGAGGAAACAAGAATACCGGCTGCAAGCGAAAGGTTGAGATGTGCTGCGAAAGCCTCGGTGGGGGCAAGGGTCTGAAGCTCGGATGGACCGCTCGAAAGGACAAGCTTCATTATCCTGCTGCTGAAAACGAACGATAGAACGACCGAACCCGCCAGAACACCCAGAACGCTGAATAATCTCTGCCTGAGCTCTTCAAGGTGTTCCCAGAAGCTTCCCTCTGTGATATTTTTCAATTGCTGATCACGCCCCCAGCAGGTTCAGAGCGAAAGGAAGAGCCTTCTCCTCCTGATCAGGTGTTAGACGCTCCAGCCTGCAGTCGCACCAGTCAAAGGGGAGTGCCCAGATCCGCCCGTCTCTCCGGGTTTTCTTGTCTCTTTCGAAAAGAAGGGCGAGTTTCTCACCCGAAACAGTATCGCTGAGGCAGGTTGGGAGACCGGCCTGTTCCAGCATACTGCGGATCTCTCCGGGCAGTTTACTGTTGCCTCCCAGGCTTACCGCAATGGCAGCCTCCCCCAGAAGCCCCAGGCCCACGGCTTCTCCATGCGAAAGCTGGAAATCGCTGACGCTTTCCAGAGCATGTCCTATGGTATGTCCCAGGTTAAGAAGCATTCGCGTCCCGGTTTCTCTTAGATCCCGGGTTACTATACCACCTTTAACTTCTAGACATTTGTGTACAATTTCCAGGATGTCGTTCTTATCAGGCTTTTCAATATCAATCCGCTCCAGTAATCCCTTTATCGACCTGTCCCCTATCAGCGCGGTTTTTATTATCTCCGCAATCCCGCCCCTGAATTCTCGAGCCGGAAGTGTATCCAGAAAATCGGGTGCCACAAGTATCTTCCCGGCGGGATTGAACGTTCCAACCTGATTTTTGGCTCCGGCGAGATTCACGCCGGTTTTTCCCCCGAGGCAGGCATCCACCATACAGAGAAGAGTGGTTGGAACAAGCATCAATCTCAAACCGCGGAGATAGGTTGACGCGGCCATTGCGCCAATGTCGCATACCAGACCGCCACCGATCACAGTAACCGGTGTGTCTCTGTGGATCCCGGCAGCTGACATACTGTCCCAGATCTGGGAAAGGGTGAATGTATTCTTCAGAACTTCCCTGGATTCCATGACGTACAGCCCGGAAGCTGACAGTATCAACGGCTGCAGAAGATTGTTCCACAGCCTTATCACTTCCGAATCAATTACAAGGAACGGGTGTTCCCATTCATCCGAGAATTCATTGCGCCACAGGGACTGTTCCTTTTTCAGTGAACAGGTACGGACAGTCGTCGCTGGAATTGCGGTATTCCACTTGAAATTCATCATTTAGGCCCCCAGACAAACCATATAAAAGCAGCGCCAACTGCAGTAGCGGCTATTGTGAACGGCAACCCGATCCTGACAAACTCCCTGAATGATACCTTGTAACCGTTCTTTCTCAAAATAGATACGGATACAATATTCGCCGCGGCGCCGACCGGGGATATGTTGCCCCCGAGGCAGGCCCCGATAAGCAGACCGAAGGTAAGGTAGTAATGGCTCTGTCCGGCTTCTCCGAGAGTCTGCGCGATCGCATGGGTTACCGGTATCATGGCTGTAACGTAAGGAACATTATCGATGAAAGCGCTTAGTATAACTGCGCTTACAACAACTATCATAAAGGCTAGAAAGGGGCTGTTCCCGGATACACCGGCCAGGAAAACACCGATCTTATGCATGACTCCCATTTCCTCAAGGGCGCCCACCATGAAGAAGATCCCGGCAAGCAGGAACAGCGTATCCCAGTCGAAATCCCTCAGGATCGCCCTGGCTCTGCGGTTTCCATGGCTTCCTCTACCTCTGTTTCCAAGGTGTCCCCTTCTGAAGAAGGCATGCCATACTACCGCTACCGCACCTCCGGTAATACAGAGCAGACCTGCCTCTATACCTACTCCGGGGAAGAAGAAACTCAGTACAGCCAGACCCAGGATCACTCCTGCAAGGATCCAGGCAGGGAACCAGCTGCTGACTTCCGGGATCGTGACTTTCGGGAGTGGTCTTGAGTCCTTTTTCAGGAACTTCCTCAGAATGAAAAAGGATGCGACCGCTCCCAGCTGAACGGCAAAGAATATGCCCGGCTTTCCGTTCATGAAAAAGAAATCGTTGAAATCCATATTCTCAGCTGCAGCCAGTATCATGCTCGGGGGATCGCCGACCAGTGTGGCTGTTCCCTGGAGATTGCTGGCAATCGCAATTCCTACAAGCAGAGCTACAGGGTTAGCTTTAAGCTTTCTTGCCACCTCCAGGGCTATCGGCGCTACTATCATCACTGTGGCTACATTCTCAACGAAAATCGATATTACGCTCGAGAGGATACAGAGCTAGATGGCCGCATGGCCGTAGTTCTTTGAACGGCTTACAATGTGACCGGCAAGATATCCGGGCACCCCAGTTTCGATGAGCACCTCGGCGATAAGAAGAATACCGGAGAATATCAGAAGAACACTGAAGTTAATGCCGCCGGCGATCGAAGCCAGTTCGCCCAGGCCGGCAAAACAGCCAAAGATAATGGTGAATACAACAGCCAGCCCCGCAGTGATCCATATCGCCAGCCCCCGTTTTTTATGGGCGGTGGCTATGTATACGTACGCGAAGACAAAGAACAGCGAAAAGATAAGACCGGAAGTCAAGTTCAGTTACCCTGCAGATACTCTACCAGGGTCAGGCTGCTGTCAGCGGTTACCCTTGCGACCAGACCCACATCAGGGGCAAGCCATATATCTCTTTGAACGATCGTAGTTTCCGGTTCGAATCCTGCAGCCCTGATCCAGTTGATCGTTGTTTCGTTCTGTCTCAGATGGTAGCACTGCTCCCATCTGCCGTCAGGACTGGTTTCGATTCCAAAAACAATCGAAGTCCTTCTCCAGTCATGGCTGATCGTAACACCCTGGTTCACGGCAAAGGTAGATGCTGAATCGGTTCGAGAATATCCTGTCGTAAGCGGCCAGTCCAGCCATGTCACCCAGGCCTGGTAAAGTGGAACTTCGTATCCGTTGAACATGACTCTGTGATCCTCATAGAATTCGAGGTACCCGTCATTTGCAATCCAGTAAGTGTAATCCGCCCCGGAGAGAATCCTGTAACAGGCTCTCTCTCCCTTTTCGGTCTGATCTATCACCGATACGATAAGTGTTCCTCCACCGTCTATCGAATACTCCCACTGGCTGCCGATATGATCTATCGGATAGTAACCCGCTCCCATCCGGAAGAAAAGTGGATTTCTGCTGCATCCTGTAACCGCTGTAAGTATCAGGACCAGTACGGCTGGCACTGCAAGCCATCTCATAATGCTACCTCCCTTGCAATACCAAACCGGAGGGTAAATACATCGCCACTCTCAGTCTCTGCCATTATGCTGGAGTAATCTCCGCCAATTTCTCCTCTGAAGCCGCCTCCCAGACTGAAATTCCATCTGAGTCCTATTTTCCAGAACGGATCCCAGGTTGCGGGGTCGGTACCTCCGCTGTTGCTCAGTGAGCTTCTGGATAATCCGAAAGCGCACACTACACCTGGATTGAAAACTTTACCCCACGGTCGCAGGTAGTATCCTGCTTTCAATTGAGGTTTTAAGAAGGTCAGGCTTGCTGCCCCCTGATCGCTGCTTCCGAATACACTCAATGAAAATCCCAGTCCAGCCCTGAACGACGGGTTCACTATCCAGGAAGCGAACAGCCCGGCATCAACTCCCGTATTCAGACTTTTTCCCCACTGTCCGGTCGGATATAACAGACCGGTTTCCGCTGCGAAATCGATATCAATGGCAGAGCAGGCTGCTGCAGCCGAACATGCCAGTATCATGACCCATTTCAATTCTAAATACCTCCTCACAGATCCAGCGCAGGCAGAGGTATATCCTGCATGCCTGTATGAATCCTTACTGTTCCTCCAATTACTTCTCGCGATGCGTTCTCGGCGAGACGCGGAATGTTATTCTCCTGACTAAGGTGAGCAAGAACGCAAACCTTCATATCTCCGTGATAGACTGCCCCCAGAAGGGCAGACGCCATAGTATTTGAGAGGTGCCCGGTTGTTGAAGCAATCCTCTGTTTCAGGTGCCATGGATAACTGCCGTTCCACAGCATCTCCTCATCATGGTTGAACTCCAGAACCACAGCACTGCAGCCTTTCAGGTTCGCTTCTACCAGTGGGCTGGATTTGCCGAGGTCTGTCGCGATCCCCAATTTCCCGGAGTCCCATTCGATCACGTATCCTGACGGGTCGGCCGCATCATGGGCAACGCTGAAAGCGCTTACCGTAAAGGAATGGAAATCCACAGATGTTCCATTCTCAAGGATCTCGATACCAGGCAGTTTCCCCAGTTTTCTTCTGGAGGCGCTTAAAGTACCGTCCGAACCGTAAACAGGAATATTCCATTTCCGGGCCAGCACACCTGCACCTTTTATATGATCCGAATGTTCATGGCTCAGGAAAAGGGCTTCTGGAAAAAAATCTCCGAATCCCGCTTCGTGCAGCCTTTGCGTATGCTTCCTTCCGCTCAGTCCGGCATCGAAGAACACCATACAATCCTCATGCTCGATTACGAAAGCATTTCCCCGACTTCCACTGGCCAGCACACCAAGTCTCATAAGCTACCACTTTCGGGGAGCCTGTCTGACACACTCCTGGTAGTAACACGTTGAAAGACTGCTGAATCAATCGGAAAATCAGTACTGCCCTGCTCTCCCCAGAAATTCCTCATCATCCATGTATCATCAGAAGATAGTGAATTAAGACTGAAGACACATACACCTCTGATGCCTCTGGTTAGAGCTTCCGATGCTCCGGCAACTGCGCTGGATATCGGTTGATTGTAGACGCCTATTCCATGAATGACTCTTTCAGGACATACTTCTGCTCCGAGAACCGCCAGTTCTCTAGCCTTCTGTGTATTTGTGGTGTAAACCATTGTGCACACAAAATCAACCAGCCCGGCTGTAATCCATGACCTCCAGTCACAGGAGTAATGCGATTTGGCTTCGTGCGGGTCGGCCATTACAGCACATGACAGAACAACCCCGGGAGCAGCGCTTCGCAGGACCGACCTTACCGTCTCCACAGTCCTGGTTACATTATTGATCTTCCAGAGAGACCACATATCTGCGAGCTCATCATCTTCCCTGTATCTTCTGAACATATCCAGGGGCTCAAGTCCGGTTTTCATGAAGAACATGCCTGTCGATAGCGGTTCAAAACCGAAGGAGGGATTGGGATACCTTATGTAATCAAGATGAATCCCATCCACGTTGTAGTTCACCGCTATCTCCGCGGCAACATCCGCAAGAAATTCCCGCACGGCAGGTAATGCCGGTGAAAGTGTCGCTCCCACCAACCCGTTCCGGTCGCATTCATCCCTTGTGTACTCCCTTGTTGACCGGCCATATACGTCGGTCATGAACCATTCCGGATGGGTGTGCCAGATATGTGTCGGATCATCCGGCGGGTCAGGTGAGGACCAGACAAGGAAAGCGTTTATCCAGGCATGAACCTCCAGCCCTCTCGGCCTGGCTCTGGCAATTGTATATGCAAGGGGATCAAAACCTTCCTGAAAATCAGCGGCGGGCAGTATGGATGAAGTGTAATATGCTTCAGCTCTTCCTGCTACCTGAACAATTATTCCATTCGCTCCCGCCTCTGCGGCTCTATCCACCAGCGCATCGATAGATTCCGGGCTATTAAGACCATCCCTGACAACCCAGAAGTATCGGCGGTCGCAGATCTGGTTTCCGGCATACGCGCCCACGACTGCAATGAAAATAAGAACAGACAGAAAAATGGTACTAATCTTCACGGCGGCCGCCCTTCTCCGATTGAATGATCATTACTAATGACCTCAAGAAGTGTTCTACATCAACTGAAGTGTTACCTGCATCTATCGAGAAACCCAGATACTGTTCGGAATTGGACATATCGAACCCGAGTCTGTCAAGGTAGGATAAGCGGTCGGTAGAATTGTGAGAGGGAAGGATAATGTTCTCCATTTCCAGTTTTGTATGAAGTTTACCGGGCGCCTGACTGATATTAAGCAGTGCGGTTCCAGGTAGAATATGCTCAAGATCACCTCCAATGATAGAGTACCTGACATTGAATGAATCAAGCCCCTCCAGAAGATCGGCTCTGAGCTGATTGACGATCCTGCCCCGGGGCTCCATGCCGGCTCTCATAATATCCATCGCAGCAGCCATACCGGATATTCCAGGTATGTTGGGCATGGATGTCAGTTCAGGCGCGACACTAGCTATCCATGGATCCGCATTAGACATAACAACTGCCGCTGCCCCGGGAGGGCCACCGATCTTGAGTGAACACACTGTGATAAGGTCAATATCGGTACAAGACAGATCGATCTCAATTCTTCCTGCCGCATCAGATGCATCCGTATGGAACCAGGCTCCAGCGGAATGTGATATCCCCGCAAGTTCACATACCGGCTGAATGGTTCCGGAAACTCCATTAACCCAGGCACATGCAACCAGACCGGTTTCATCGGATATTACTTCCGCGAGTGAATCCGGGATTACCCTGCCGGACTCGTCCATCGCAAGAACACTTACAGATGATCCTTCACTTCTTAGAATTTTCAAGGCGGCAACTACTGAAGACTTCTCGAGGGGGGACACTGCGATGTGGCCTCTGCCCGACTCCCTTGCAAGCCGCCCGGCGGATAGAACTGCAAGCCCGTTGGCCATGCCGCAATCGCTGCAGAACATGATCCTCGAGCCTCCGAAAGAACGGGATATCCGCTCCTTCAGGTCTTCCAGAGCATCCTGAGCCCTTCTTCCTGGAAGATTGGTGCTTCGCGGATGCCCGTACCCCTGCTGCAGAGCGTTCTGAACAGCTCTTTCCGCCTCTACGTGCAGGGGCAGAACTGTAAGGTTGTCCAGGTATGTTATCTTCTTCAGCAGGTTTATCCTCTCCGGGGAGTGCCCCGGTCAGAAGTGATCAGGAAATTCTTCCTTTTCCGGTCGCGCAAAAAGCTCTCCGATTGCTTTCCTCACCGGGATATCGTTGTTGATAATTTTACGCACAGTACCGGTTATGGGCATCTCCACATTGTATTTATCCGCAAGCAGCATCACGGCGGAAGCTGTGTCAACTCCCTCCGCCAGCTGAAGGCTTCGTATTCCGGTTCCCTTTCCGATGGCTTCACCGTACAAACGGTTATGGCTGTATGGAGAGAAGAGAGTTGCTTCATAATCACCCAGGTGGGAAAGACCGTATACACTTCTCCAGTCACCGCCCATTGCGGCTACCAGTCTTGCTACTTCCTGTGGAGCCCTGGCCATGAGTGCTCCTTTAAGACCGGAATGATTCAGTCCGTCAAGTATCCCCGCTGCGATCCCGATAACATTCTTAGCCGCTGCTCCCACCTCACAGCCGATGATATCGCGTGACCAGTAGAAACGTATCAATTCACTGCTGAGCAGCTTTGCAATGCGTACGGAACCGTTTTCATCTTCCGATGCGATTATCATGCAGCTGGGCACCTCCGCGACAAACTGCTGGGGGTGTCCCGGGCCTACCCAGATTGAAAGGCTGCGGGGCTTCAGACCTTCCTCCCGGGCTATTTCAGTAAGCCTCTTTCCGGAATTCTTTTCAATACCCTTCATGCAGAGTATCAGATCGGCATCCGAGATATCGATCTCTCTGAGTCTGCAGCAGAGGTTTCTGAATTTCTGGGCTGGAACCGTAACAGTGATGAGGTCGGAGCCTGATACTTCTTCCAGATCAGTGGTCAGGTGAACATCGGGGGGAAGTTCCAGGTACCTGTTCTTCCTGGTTTCTGAAAGTTCCTTAAATCCGGGCATACCATCAGGTTCCCACCCTGTGACGGTATTTCCGATCCGCGATCCGTACCACAGATGAAAGCTGCCCCATCTTCCGCACCCAAGAACCGCCTGTTTTACCGGCATGCTATTCTATCCCGTCCTGCTCCCCCTGAGGCCGTGGAATTGTATCGAGAGAACCATACTGTTCGAACAACCTTCCCCACCCCGTATCGAGGGCTTTCCTGATCCGTTTCTTTCCGACAAGATTGAGCCAGAATACGTCATGATAAAGCCTGCTGGCAAAAAACGCCCATGGTACGATGGGAGTTCGCAGGAGAAAATTCTCCATGGGTTTCAGCCAGCCATGATAGATCATCTTCTGTCCCCTGCTTGCGAAGGTTTCCGTCTGTACAAAATGGAAATTAACATCGGAGATGTCCTCACCGACCACTTCTATATCAACCGGATCTCCCGTACCCAGCCCCTCCTCATGAGCAAGGCGTATGAAATCCAGTTTCATGGGATCGAATCCCTGCATTTTGGCACTTATCGCGTCAATTGCCACCTGATCTGCGGATGCAAGAATGTAGTTCTTTACATGGGGTATCATCGCTCTCGGTCCCGGGCCTTCCCCGGCGAATGTGCCATCCATTACCGCAAGAAGACCGGGATGGATCTCCTTCTGAATCCGCAGAAGATCAACAAGGGTTTCATGTATAACACTGTGAGTCCAGTGTCTGCGCTCGCTGAGCAGTCCCCCGAAAGCGTTCTTCATCGCTCCTGTTATCGTTGTAAATACGTGGGTCTTCATTGTGGGAAGCTGGATTATGTTCTGCCCTATCAATGCATCGGGGATTTTCACTCCATCCGGAAATATCTTTCCAAGCACTCTGAACGGCTTTTTCGGCTGGAACTTCACCCATTTAACGGGTTTCTCGTAAAGCCTTATCTTCTCTATACCGTGAAGATCCTCATCAACCTGCTTCAGATGATTGCCCTTCTCGCCTCTCTTATCACTTACAACTACGGTTCTGTTGTGTGTGGAAACAAGCTGTTCCCTGCTGAAACCGTCTTCGAGAAGTGTCCGGATAACTCCATCAAGCTGCCATGGCGTTGTTGAACATGCGGGATACCAGTGATGCCATGAGACGTTAATTTTCAGGAGAACCTTTTTGCTTCTGTCAAGATAGTCCAGATAGCCTATACTTTTAAGCAGCTTGCGGTAATCCTCAAGAACAGTGTCCGGTGATGTTTTCAGCACAGCCACTTTACTTTTCATTTTCTTTTCCCTCTAAGCTTTCTGCAGATGCCTCTTGTTTCCTGTTACCGTACATTCCGGTCGTTTTCCATCTCCTGTGCGCCCACCAGTAGAGCTCGGGGTTTCTGATGATCATCTGCTCCAGCTGTCCGGTGTATTTCTGAGTAACCTCTTTTTCAGCTTCTTCCGGTGTAAGATCTTTATCGGGATAGACCGGCGTTCCTATAACGAGTTTGTGATCAGTGCCCCTGCCTTCCCGAACAAGTACCGCAGGAACTACAGGTACCCCCAGTTTCACGGAGAACGCCGCTGCCCCCCTTGGAGTTGATGCGGGATAACCGAAAAAATCAACAACTACTCCGCTGTCACCTGCATCCTGGTCGGAAAGCCAGCAAACGTATCCGCCCCTTCTCATCGATTTCAGTACTCCTTTAACTGCTGATCTCCTGTTGTAAAGCTCTATCCCGTGAATGGATCGCATTCCATTTATGTATCCGTCCACAAGAGCGTTGCTCTGCCTGCCAACAAGAAAAGCTACGTCTCCCAGTTTATACCTGTTGACAACACCAAAAAGTTCCCAGTTCCCGAAATGCCCGGTAATGATAATTGCACCGGAAAGACTTCTAAGAGCATCCAGGGCCTGCGGATCCTCAACGGTTACGTGCTTTGCAATGTAATGTTCACCCATCCTGTTCTGCCTTGCGAACTCCAGCATGAACCGGCCAGAGTTCATATAAGAATGAAGCCCTATTCGATCAAGCTCCCCCGCGGGTTTGTCCGGGAAGGCCTGCAGCAGGTTCATCATTACGATCTTCTTTCGTATACCGAGAACTCTCCAGGATATCCAGCCCAGACCTGCGCCGGAGGCAGTAGCGCATCTGACGGGTAGTAGCCCTGCAAAGAATATTACACTGCGGGTAAGGGCGTATTCAATTCTATGAAGCAGCGTAAGTTTTCTTTCAGGTCCCATTTCAGCTCCTGCTCAGCGGGATGCGGATCTTCACAGCATGCTCGGGGCATAGTTCATGGCAGCAGAGGCACATTATGCACTTTTTCCGGTTCATTACGGCTTTTCCGTTTACGATAGTTATTGCATTAACCGGACATCCCCGCGCACATACTCCGCACCCGATACACTCATCCGTGGCAACCGGAGGTTTCTTGAAAACGTACCGGGCAATACCCCCGAGGAATGAGGGCAGAAGATTGTAGAAACTCTCCCCGGGTACCCGGAAATCCTCAAGCACACAATCCTCTCTGCCGCTGACATCGATTTTACCGGGATCCAGACCCAGCCCCCGCTCAAGGGCAACTCTGTTAGTACGAAGTTTGCGTGGATCAAGCCCCGCCAGCCCGGTCATGACAACATCCAGACAGACACCATCACGGGCAACTCCAAGTATTCCATCCCATCTTGGTGTGCCGTCGGTACTGGGACCCTTTCCATCCATTGCCAGGATCGCATCCATTATATGAAAATCGAATTCGACGACCGTGTAGATATCTACAAGTATTTCCGCAAAATCAGAAGGCTTGATAGCATTACAGTGGTGTATGGCTTTCCCGAGGCCGGGAACAGCCCCGAATGCATTTTTCACCGCATTGGTCAGCCTGCACAGGCCATGGGTCTTGAATTTGCACATGTTGATAAGCACATCTGCATCAACCACTGGTTTCGCAATGTTGTAGGTTCGATCATCAATGGAAATTTCAACCGATCCTGATTTTTCAAAATTGACCAGTTCAATTCCGAGTTCATCAGCAACGGCAGAAAAACCGCAGTTCTCCCAGTACCGCTGCACACCCTTGACAGCTCCGCCGGGGCTGTCACCAACTGTAAC
>QNDS01000023.1 GCA_003644925.1 Candidatus Fermentibacterota bacterium | reverse complement strand
CAGCTGTAACTTTAGGACCGCATCTTGCAGCAAACTGCCTGCCGTTGAACTGCATGTAGATGATGTTCTCATTGCCCAGTGTTTCAATTACCTCCACTTCGCCCGCAAGTTTGCTGTCATCGGATGGATGTATATCCTCCGGCCTTATTCCGAAGAGATATTCCCCGTCCGGTATGTCTTTAAAGGGAGTATTCTCCAGTATGGCATCACCCGCATGGATAATACCGCTTTTTAACACTACATTCAGAAAATTCATTGAAGGGCTCCCGATGAACCCGGCCACAAAACTGTTAACAGGATTATCGTAGAGGTCAAGAGGGGTGGCTATCTGCTGAATATACCCGTCTTTCAGAACAACGATCCTGTCCCCCAGTGTCATAGCCTCAGCCTGGTCATGTGTTACATAAATCATGGTAGATCCGAGTTTTATGTGAAGCTGGCTCAACTCATTCCGCATTTGTACCCTGAGCTTGGCATCAAGATTCGAAAGTGGTTCATCAAAAAGAAATACGGCAGGATGCCTGACAATCGCTCTTCCGAGGGCTACTCTCTGCCGCTGTCCTCCGGACAGCTCTCGGGGCTTTCTATCGAGATAATCTGACATCCCGAGAATTTCCGCAGTTTCCCTGACATTCTGATCTATCTGATCTCCAGGCATCTTTTTCATTTTCAGTGAAAATGCCATATTATCGAATACCGTCATATGAGGATAAAGAGCGTAGTTCTGAAATACCATTGCTATATCTCTATCCTGCGGTTTGATATTGGTTACGTTCCGTTCATCGATGAAAAGCTCTCCTGTGGTTGGTTCCTCGAGTCCTGCCAGAACGCGCAGAGTTGTGGATTTACCGCATCCGCTCGGACCAACGAGAACCAGAAACTCACCGTCCCTAACTTCAATATCAAATCTGGCAAGAGCAAGAATATCTTTCTGGTAAGTTTTACTGATTCCCTGAAATCTCACAGAAGCCAAGAGTCACGTCCTATCTTTCATTTCGAAACCATAATGATCGAAACGGTTCTGCCTTCAAATTCAGCAGTTTCCGGGTTGACCGGATCCCGTATCCATTTGTATCCGTTGACGTAGAATGCGTATCTGTAAACTCCCCCGGGTAATCCTTCAAGGTCGATCGTCCAGAGACCGCTGTCATCCTTTTCCATCCTGCCGCATACCGGATCAATTATTCCGCCGGCAGCAACACTTCCTCCCCAGTCGTTCCAGTCAGACAATACCTGAACCGAGGATGCTCCGGGAAGCCACAGAAGGAGCCTATTATCCTGTTCGACAGGTTTCTGCATAGGTGTAAGGAACGAACAGCCTGCAGTCGTAAGTAATAGAAGAATAATTGCAGCGGTGATAACTCTCATCATTTAAACAGTCCTGTCAGGTTTATCCGCAGTGAAGGTGAAGTATCGTATTCCCACTCTATTCCAAAAAGACATTTCACAGGACCAAGCGCTGTTGTCACGGCAAGATAGCATGCAGGCTGAAGACTGTCATCGGCATCTCCTGATACCGATAACTCGGCACATACATCGTCTCTGGGCGTATAAGATGCGCTCCCGGTTACCCTTGTGCTGTCATTGATGATCTCCACCGCTATGCCGGCAGAAGCGCTGGAATCTCTCACCTCCGAAGATACATACGCTCTGTAATCTCCATCCGCATAGTAGCCGAATATCATATCCGTGGCTATTCCTCCCTCGGAAATCATACCGGCAGATGCTGAAACACCACTGAGACTGTCACTCGAAAGATCAAGCATACCCTTGATCCCGGCTGAAACGAAATACCGTCTTGATTCAAGGAATGCTCCTAAAGTGATTACACTCTGACCGGGCAGGAATGCGCTTCCGGGGAATTGAATACTATCTCCCGCGAAATGCATTCCGGGAACCACTTCAATCCTGCCCCATTGTGTATCTATAGGATGAATTTTTCGCAGTTCGGCGGAAACCGCCCATTCCCCTTCTCCTCCCTCCGATCCGGCAACTATCAGCCATGGACTGAAATAGCGGAAATCTCCCCTGACAGAGAGTACATTCACTGTGATGTTTTCGCCCGTGGAATCAGCTGTATTCATCCGGGCTCTGGAATAATCCACCCCAGCGAATCCCATCCATGGTGAATACACATTCAGCTGCGACAGTGTATCTCCCTGTGTGAACTGAATAAGGTAATCACCTTTGAAACCCAGAACGCCCCCGGAAGAAACCCCGTATCCCTGAATGGAATCTATATCCACCCAGCCCCACTCAAGTACAGGATTCGACAAACCGGCTATGAAGGGTTGTTGATCGTTAAGGTAAACTCCTGCTCCTATCCACGGTGTGCCGGGCCATTTTACAACACCTCTGCCTCTTCTGAACACGACACGTGATAATGAATCGCTTCGCATAGCACCGGTTGCGAGAAAGTCCACCTCAGGTGATGAAGCCCTTACCGAAACGGCGGCATCTGCATAAGAGCTGTCAATTACAGGATGGTTGCCCTTCCAGGTTCCGGAGGCAGCAGCATCGAAAAGACAGTCGTATCCGAAATCCCAGTTTTCAGGGATGATGGAAATATTTGTGGAATCAGTGCTTCCAGCGATGATTATTATCATAGTTACCAGTGATATGCTCACAGATAACCTCCCGGAGATACGGATATACCCAGAACCTGCCTGCAGTCATGATCGTTCAGTATCACTGCCCAATCCAGTTTAAACCAATCATGTTCAAAGGAGAATCCTGTATTCCAGGACGATCCATCGGATCCGGTTCTTACAGTAAGCCAATCCTTGACCTTAAGATCGAAACCGAGAGCGCTCTTTCCATTCGTTACAGTGAAATGACCTCGAAAACTCCTGTCAAACACAGTTGAGAAACCGTAACCGATAACCCTTTCCTGCAGGCTGTCTCCGTAGATCCTTAGATTGGAAACGTCCGCACCTATGGCGATTGTCGGAAAGACTGAGAACTGAAAACCAAATCCTGCGCAGAGCATCTCACTGGAATTTCCGGTATCGTCATCTGTAACCGTCAGGCCCAGTGACCCTCCAACTGAGATACTCGGTCCGAAAACACCTTCCATGAAACCAACCGGATCGCCTTTGAGGGTCTTAGCACCGATCAGTGCAACCAGAACGGTATCAGGTTCGAATTCGGAACGAATAAGCCCGGCAGCTGCCCCGAAGTGGTTCCCGCTCAATTCAAAGGCTGAAGCGGCAAAGATGCTGTTATTATTCATGTCACCTGCAGTGGAGAAAACCGAGAACTGTGTCTCGGTGATTCTGACTAATCCCGCCGGAGCAGAGAGACATGAAGATATGTCGTTTGACCATGCATAAGTACCGCATGCGCATCCAGCCGCACCAGGACCACTCGGGAAGGATTGCAGGGATAGAATGAATAGAAGTAAGCTGCCGATCAGTATGCCCCCCTTCCCTTGAATATTGTCGCAATTGTTCTGAGCAGAATAGTGAAATCAAGCATCAGAGACTGATTCCTAATATAGTAGTAATCATATCCCAGATTATCATGAAGGGGAAGCTCCTTTCTGCCCATGATCTGCCACATGCCGGTAAGTCCGGGTTTAACATCAAGCCTGTGTCTCTGCCAGCTTGTATACCTGTCCACTATGAAAGGCATTTCAGGCCTTGGACCCACCAGGCTCATATCTCCCCTTAGAATGTTGAAGAGTTGAGGCAGCTCGTCCAGACTTGTTCTTCTGAGAAATTTTCCAATACCTGTAACCCTCGAATCATTCATCGAGATGGGAGCAACTTCGTACTCATCGGATTCAGGTTTCATTGTCCTGAATTTGTAAAGCGTGAATTCTTTTCCCTTGTGCCCTACCCTCTTCTGAGTAAAGACAGGTGAACCGTTCTTTCTTAAAAGCTGTAGAAGGTAGATCACTGACATCAGTGGAAGAAGAATCAGAAGGAGCAAAAATGATATCGATATATCCATGAATCTTTTGGTTATTCTGTGGAGTGCTCCCGGTTCGCCGTAGCCGATTTCAACGATGGGCAGCTTCGCCAGATCATCGAGATCCGATACTCCCAGTGCAATCTCAAAGAGATCTGTTACCAGCCTGTAATGAACCTCTGTATTCTCTACCAGAGAAATAATTTCCAGTATTCTGGATCTGTCAAGCTCAGGTGCCGCGAAGAAGACTTCATCCACTTTCAGCCTGCTTATCGTCTCTACGATATCATCGAGGGAAGAGACAATTTCCACATTTTCGAACACCACTTCATCAGTCGGGGCTGAATAAACTACGCCGACCAGTTCGGGAGCCTTTCCCGGAAATCTCCTCAGAGCCGTAATAACCCTTGCTGCCACCTCTCCGGTTCCTACAATCAGAATCCTCGGAGCTTCCCGTACCGGAGCGATCAAGTTTGCTATCTTTCTTGCCACGAACCTTGCGAACGATGTCATAGGTATGGAAATTCCTATGAACATGAACAGGATAACCCTTGAAAACTCCATTCTTCCCATATAGCTCGCAGCCATGAGCGCAACAAGAAGAAATACAAAAGCTTTAAGAAGCTGCTGCAGCTCACCCATGCTTCCAAGATGCCTCTTGGGAGTGTACAGGCCTGCTCTGGCGAAGGAGAATATCCACAGGACGGCAACTACTGGCAGTACCATTAGATAGAGACTCAACTGATGATGGAAGTCCGGCAGGTTACCTGCGAATATCACAGTTCTGAGCACCCATGTAAGCATGAATACAAATGGAATGGTTAAAGCATCAGCTGCGATCAGAAGGATCATCAGTACGCGGTCAGCTCGTCTAACTGGCGCAAGTTTCATTAATTCACCTCTTCAGAGGCGAATATACCCCGCAGCAGACCTGAGAAAAGAGCGGAGCCTCTCCAGAAGGCGAATATCGGAACCAGCGGAACCAGTGGTGGATCACTCCGGAATGCAGTCAGGGTAAGCGGGATAGTGGAGAGTATTAATAGGCCTCCCCACAAAGCAAGCGGAAGGATGCCTACGGACAGCAGGAGTAATACGGGCACCAGAAGGGGGCACAGGATTATCTGCAGCTTCATGCACTTCGGAGTATAAGTATCAGTACCCGCCCTGCGGGGATAGCGTTTGACAACCTTCATCCTCCACCTCCCCCTTGAAAACTTCATGCGGAAGTATTTCCCCCAGGTCTCGCGGTGCCTGTGAGATACTTTTGCCAGGGGAGCGAAACGAAGTACGTACCCTTCTCCGGTCATTCTGCAGGAAAGATCAATATCTTCATGATCGGGGAAGGGAAAGGATTCATCGAATCCTCCCGTGCTCTCCAGCACAGAGCGTCTGTATCCTGCAGAATAGGTATCGATTATATCGATGATTTCGTGCTTTTGCAGAAGCTTGTAACGTTCATCGAATTCTATCTGTGCCAGCCTCTGGATGGTTCTGCTGCCACCCTCCGTATAGACACCCTTCACCGCGTCTGCCCCGCCGCCTAGAACCAGAACCATCTGCTCGGCCCAGTCCGGGTATGGAACACAATCGGAATCTGTAAACAGCACAAATTCACCTGTAGAGGCCCTCCACCCCCTGTTTCTTGCTCCTGCCGGGCCCGAGTGCTCTCCCTTGAGAACTCTATCGGCTCGCTCCGCGACTTCTGAGGGAAGGTTGTCTCCCCCGTCAAGAGATACTACGATCTCCAGCTCATTCCGCAGGGTCTGCCTGCTGAGTGCCTCAAGACATTTGTCAAGGTTTTCAGGATCATTGTACGCCGGTACGACCACACTGATATTTTTCGAAGTAATACCAATCACCTCTGCCTTGAATTCCTGAAAAGATACTTTCTGAAAGTCGAGAACGCGCGGAATGTCCTTCTCCGTTCATCTTTATCAAGAAGGCTGCTCCAGAGTTTTCTGATTATGTATAAGGGCCTCAGATAAAACTTTCGCCTTGCATAATCACAGAAATCCACCAGTTCTTCAGAAGAGAGTTCTTCAGTTCTTATTACGCAGCTGTGCAGCCCCTCTTCCGTCAGCCAGTCTCTCCAGTTTTCAGCCATCAGGTTATTCGATTCAAGTGCTTGAGTGTAGGCTTCTGTACCCGGATAAACCATCATGGGATAGAATTGAGCCGTATCAGGGTTGATTCTAAGGGCCAGTTCAAGTGTTTCACTCATGCTCTCTCTATCTTCACCCCGTGTACCCACCATGAAACAGCCGTGAACCAGTATTCCAGCTTCTTGGGCATTCCGGGCGAACTTAAGAGACATTTCGACCGTAATACCCTTGCGCATATTAGTGAGCATTCTATCGCTGCCGCTTTCAAAGCCTACACATACTGTGCGCAGTCCGGCTTTCCTGCAGAGTATCAGGGTTTCCAGGTCAACATCCGCCCTCATGTTCGATGTCCATGAAACACTTACTCCGTTCTCGATAAAGGATCGGGCAAGTTCCTGTAGACGCTTCCTGTTTACGGATATTGTGTCATCCTCGAAAAATACCGCGCGAACTTCCGGCATATTATTCTGAACCCAGAGCATCTCACCGGTAATGTTCCCGATCGATCTTCTCCTGAACGCTCTCCCCTGCAGAGTCTGAGGGAAAACACAGAAGGTACAGCTATGCGGACAGCCTCTGCCGCCCATTATCATCACCTGGGGGTAGAGGGCATTCGGGTTGTTATACCTGCTGATATCAAGATGTCTGGAGTAGATACTGCTGACGTAAGGAAGGGAATCAAGATCACTCAATCTCTCGGCATCACCTGTAAAGAGCGTTTCACCGTTCGGCTGCCTGAGATAGAGCCCTTTAACCCCGGCAGGATCCATATCACTTTCAATCGCCCGGGCCAGTTCTGTAAGGGGATTTTCGTATTCGCCGACTACAACAGCCCCAAACCTGCTGCCCATATTAAGTGTATCTTCAGGAAGCGCAGAGGGGTGTGTTCCCACCAGCACAACGAATCGTCCTTCAGCGGCTATTGAATCCGCGAACTGTACATCCGATTCGATGGAAGGAGTGGAAGTTTCCAGAATCACAAGACCAGGGTCGAAAAGATTGATACGCTCAAGTGTCTGCCCGATATCCAGACCGTCTGCGGGCGCGTCCATAAGATCAACTTCATGCCCCGCCTTTTCCAGGGCTCCCGTCGCATAAGCAAGCCATATCGGGTAGTAGAGTGTACCGCTTTTAGTAACAGCGGGGCTTCTCTGTCCCCGGCTGTATCCTGTGATGAAAGGCGGGTTAACTGCCGTAATTCTCATTTATTACTTTCTGCAGAGCGGACCAGACCACTTCTGTCTCGATAGCATCCATACATATCGCCCTTCCATGGGTACAACCCGGAAAAAGACTGTTCGAATAGCAGGGGGAGCAATCCGTAATTCCCTGTACCGGTGTAACAAGTCCCTCCGCAAACAGTGTTCGGGGGGATGATGGACCGAATAGGACTACCGAGGGAATTCCTCTTGCAGCAGCGAGATGTGCGGTTCCGCTGTCAGCGCCGAGAAACCCGGAACATTTATCGAGAATTGCGGCTGTCTGCCCCCATGTTGTTCTTCCAGTCATATCAAGAAGATCGGTCCTGCATCGCTTCTGAATCTCCTGCGCAGACTCCCTGTCATCAATTCCTCCTATTAGAACGATACTGAATCCAGCGTTGATAAGCCGATCGGCAATTATTGCGTACCTCTCGGGAAACCATCTTTTTTCAAGTACGGTATCCCTTGGATTCTTCCCGCCTCCGGGAGCTAACGCAAAGAGCGGGCTCGGCAGGCGCATATTCAGAGCCCATTCTCTTTCCGTTTCTTTTACCTGAAACACCGGGCGCCAGTCTTCCGGAGTTGCACCGGCAGTTTTTGAATACGAATATCCCGCATAATCGGTTTCTATCATCGGAAATACTTTCTCCCATTTTCCCAGTGATTTTCCCCCCGAAGACCTTACAGGTGAACCTGTTAAAAACCTTACCCACCTTCTGATCGCCGGTGACCCCTGAAATACGAAGGATTCCTTTACACACTTCAGGTATCTTCTGTTCCGGAGGCTCCAGCGTGCAAGACTCAGAAAACCACCGATACCGGAAGCTGGAGGTACAGGAGCAACAAATACCCTGTCTATCCCCGGAAACCGTTCCCATACCGGGGCAGCGGAGTAACCTGTGAGAACCCAGTACTCAGTTTCGCTGCTCCGGACAAGTTCCCGGACAACAGGTGTACAGAGCAGAGCATCACCAAAAGCATGCGTCTTAACCAGAAGAACGGGGGATTCAGTCCGCATATTTCAGTTCCCTCCAGGCCAGAAACCGTCTAATTGAGTATCTGATGCCGCAGAGGGCCAGGATGGCCATTGGGAAATCGACAGCAATTCTATGTGGAGTACCCGAAGCCGTAAGAAGGTGCATAAGCGAATAGCCCGCAACGATAGTCGCAAGGTAGAATCCCTCATATCCATGTTCATATGAGCATCTTACAGCTCCTCCCCAGATGAAGAACAGTACCCAGAACAGTGCCAGCAAGCCTGCGAGAGTATAGAGCGGGGAAAATGAATTCAGAGGGAATGGTTTGAAAAACTCCACAAACCGGAGAGATATCAGTCTTAAAGTCAGTACAGGATTCTCAAGCATGAAACGGATATTCCTTTCGTACAGGATCTCATCCCGTTCCCACTCCGGCTCATCTCTGAATTCAGGGAACTCCGCCAGCTCAGGTGAATTGAGCCTGCCAAGATACTCCTCTCTTAAATCACTGTATAGAAGAAGCGCGCCTTCCGTCTCATGTTCGAAATGATCGGTGAATATTCTTCCATTGTACTCCCATAGATTAACTCCGCCCTGCGCTGGCATAAAACGGAACGTTCCGGAGATCTCCATGTTCCTCAGCCCCCATGGAAGCATAAGCAGAGAAAATACAGTCAGAACAGTGACTGCAGAAATAAAACCCCTACCGGAAAACCAGTGTCTCTCCCCCTCGCATTTCGAAACACCCTTGAATCTATCTGTTATTCTCTTCAGGACCGGTGTGAACGGCAGTATAACTACAAGCCACAGCATCATCGGCAGTGCGGCGGGACGCACATAGAAAGCAAGAGCCCATACCGCTCCGGTCATCGCAGCACCCAACAGTACACTGCCGCCTTTGAAGCTGCGCTCGAGCATCCTCAATGATAGAAGTACTCCCAGAAGAAAGAAAAGTGAGAAGAGCGCCTGAGTTGCTGGAATTGCCTCGTAGTAAAGCTCAAAGGGATTAAGTGCGAAGAAGAGCCCCGCAAAAAACAGGTAGCGGCCACTGAGGAAGCGTCCCGCAATTTTCAGGCCGATAAAAACGGTAATAAGCCCCAGAATCAGCTGAATACCTCTTACCGCAAGGTAATTACCTGCTCCGAATATCCCGAAGATCCCCGCCATGAAAACCGCGTATCCCGGAACAAGGAACATTGTCGGCTGTCCGGGTCTTAAAGCTCCATAATAGCCGTCTACCCTCCTGAAAAATTCAAAGGATCTGCGAAACATCGGTGGAGCCTGTTCTTCTCTTTCCGGATGCATCATGCTCTGAGAAAGCATGAAGCCTCTTCCATTAAGAATATTCTGCGCCAGATCAGCCTGTGTCCTGCCTTCTCCTATCAGGAATACACCCTGCGAAGCTGCGCCGAATACGAGTATTCGCGCAATCAGTGCTATCAGCAGAATTCTTTTCATCAGGAGTCTGTCCGGCGCTCCCTGTGCTTTTTCAACCATTCGGCAAACCATTCCGACCGCATAAGCTCAAGCTCATCGGTCTGTGTCGATGCCCATACCGGTGTCGTTGCAGGATGCATGACAAGTTCAGCAACCCCATCACCTTCAATACTTCCATCAATTCTCTCAAGGTAACTTCTGGTAACATTACCACTTCTTGAAAACCCCAGCATCAGATCCGGTGTTCTAATGCCCCTGATCGCAGCCGACCTCACTAGTTTCCTGCCAAGGATGTCAAGAATGAAGCATGAAGGTTTTCGAAATCTGTCCGGAAGTACCGCTCCCCTTACTGTTCCTATCCCGTACTCCTCGGCAAGATCGAGAATAACCTCTCTCAATCCGGCAGTGTTGTGCAAATGCTGGTGACTGTCCAGTCTTGAAACAGCAAGTCCGGTTGACAGGACTTTCTCTATCTGGCTGCGCCACTCTTTTCTGACTTTTTCAGCGTACTTCGCGCCCTTTATTAACCATGCAGAATGTGAACCTGGAAAACCATCCTCGACAAGGAATGGAGGCTGCACACAGTTAAGATGCACGGATACATCTACATCATTATTCAGTGCAAGTTCAACCGCTCGCGGCAATGCAGGGCCAGTGGCCATAATGCTCAGGCAATGAACCACACCCCGGGGAAGAAGTATCTCAGCCGCGCTATTCACCCCGGCAGTCATTCCTGCATCATCAATAGTTACGAGAACCTTCATTTATCTTCTATTTCCCTTTCACTTTTCCCGTAGACAGAACCTTCTCCCCCCATCCTGCTCTACGGCCTGCAAACAGTGATGCCAGAATGATAAGAACCGTATCAACAGGCAGCCTGTACCGCACACCACCGTGAGCAAGTGAATGAAGAGCCAGATACAGCACGAAAACAGATATCAGAAGAACAACTCTTCCGTCCCTTCGCCGCCTGAATGCTTCGACTGCAGCTATGATAAGTATCGGGAGATAGATCAATAGACCCGCCAGTTTCGCTATCGGGTTTGCAATCGTTCCGCCAATCGGTGAGAGGAACAGTCCAAATCTCATAACTGTCAGATATGAAAAGAGCAAAGGGTTCGCGAAGATGAATTCCTTTGCTCTGTCCATAAGAAGGCGGCTTCGATCAAGTTCCGTATCGAACCCGTCCATGACAGGGTATTCAAGCAGGTCACTCCTTCTAATACCATCCTCGATGAAACCGGGAATACTGATCCCTTCAATCGCCAGCAGGGATGGATTATTCCGCATCCACAGATTGAGTGAGCCTTTTGTGGGCATAAGTACAGGGCTTCCAAGAACCAGCTGATTTCGGGCAACCCAGGGAATGCAGCATAGAATAAAACCCGCCATCAGCATCAGTGCAGCTCTCCATTTTCTTTTTACAAACAGCCAGACAAGCTGAAGCGGGAGAATAAAGATAGCGGTACTCCTGATCAGAAATAGAATACCGGTTGCAAGACCGGAAACAAAGCCGGCTCCTGTTTTAACGGACGACCTCATAGTCAGGAGAATGATGAGCGGGAGCAGTGAAATATGTATCATATCTGTCATGGCGTAGGCGCTGTAATAAACGTAGTAAGGGTAGAGCGACCAGATGAGTGCCGCAAGCAGAGCCTGCTTTTCTCCCCAGTTCTCCGATATGAGTTTCCACACCGCCGCAGCGCCAAGCAGTGCGAAGATCGAATTCAGAAAGAAAACGGCTCCCGTGGATGGTCCGATTATCATGAAAATGGATGCTAGAAGAAGCGGATATCCAGGTTCGATAGAAGCTGTAGGGGTTTCAACAGGTATAATTCCGAACATATACTCCGGATCCTGACTCCAGGTGCCCAGAAACAGAGCCTCTCTTGTCATTGTGCTTCGGAGGAACCCCATCTCCCTGCTGTAGGAGATTCCCTCCCCTTCAACGATCCTCCCGGCTATAGATAAGTAAAAACCCTGATCCCTGGGTGGTTGCGGCAGATTACCTCCAAGGAGAAAGAACCATACTATCCTCGGCAGCAGAACCGCACAGACGATAATGGAATACTTGTATTTAAGGAACAGTTTCATTCCTGGGTCCAGATCGCTTCATTAAGCCTCAGGGGCGGATCCTTCCTCTCCTCAAGCAATGTCAGCGAATAGAAGAACTCCTGCCAGTGATAATCCAGGTTCGCTTTCGGATCTGTAAGTGCAACCCCGAGAAGATAGGTTCCAGGTTCCGCAATAGAAAGATCAATCTCGATCCTGGCCCCGACCGACCCTGAGAAACTCAGCAGCGGCTGGTTCATCTCGAGATTATTAGATCCAATCACAGTCTCACCGTCCATTCGGTGTATCGAAAAACCGAATACGACATTATCAACAATCGAAGGAAGCCGGCTCTTAATAACTGCATCAACTACTATCTTCTCTCCCCTTCGGAATGTGGTTGAAGGGACGCCATCCGCTCTTCTGAGGATTACCGAATCGAACCATACCTCCCTGCTGCCCCATTCTTTCTGGGTTGCTGATGCGGTAATGTCCTTCTTCTTCCCGGCGGTCTCAAGATACTTCGATAGAACATCTCCGGCGGCTCCATCCATTTTGATCCTGCCATCGTGGAGCCAGATAGCTCTCTCGCAGAGTCTTGAAACGGCTTCAAGGTCATGAGAAACAAATATTATCGTCCTGCCCTTTCCCTGAAACTCAGAAATACGCTCGTAGCATCTGTTCTGAAATCCCACATCACCAACGGCCAGAACTTCATCGATAAGGAGTATATCCGGGTCAACAGCGGTTGCCAGGCTGAAACCGAGCCTCATGAACATGCCGTTGGAATAGTATTTGACCGGAGTATCCATGAAACGCTCCAGCTGAGCAAAATCCGCGATCTGAGGAACAATCTTTCTCATCTCATTCCTGTTCAGTCCGAGCAAGGCGCCGTTAAGCATCAGATTCTCTTCGCCGGTAAGATCAGGATGAAAACCAACACCAAGATCAAGAAGTGAAGCAATCCTTCCAACTGAACCCGAAGTTCCCGAAGTGGGTTTGTAAATCCCTGCCAGTATCTTGAGCGTTGTTGATTTGCCTGCGCCGTTTGATCCAATTACCGCAACGGATTCCCCGGGTTCGATATTGAAGCTGACGTCGTCCAGGGCTCTGAAATGCTCTATCCTGGTTTTTCTATTGAAGAAGTTCAGCATCGTTTCCCTGAGGGTAACCGCCCTGTCGTGATAGAGCCTGTAATCAAGAGTGACATTCTTCATGCGGATACCGCCGGATTTCATCCTATAATTCCTTTACCACAACAGGTTCTGCCTTCCTGAAAACTGCCATGCCTGCGGCCAGGAAAACGATTGACCACGATGCAAGTGATACCCAGCACCATAAAGCGGGCCATGTACCCGCGTAGAATATGGAATGCATGATCTCCATAAAACCGGATATGGGATTGAACCGGAGTATCTGCACCAGACGGTCAGATTGAATAATATCAACGCCTATGGAATCCAGGGGGTAGATTATGGGAGATGCGTAAAACCAGGCCAGCAGCAAAACTTCTATGAATTGTTTCACATCTCTGTAAAAGACATTTCCTATAGAAAGAAGCATTGAAATTCCGGTGGTCATCATTGTCAGAAGGAGAAGCGCAGGCAGTATGAGAATGATCGATAAGGAAGGGTAATGTCCGAAAATTATAAGCAGGGTCTCCAGAACCAGAAGTGCCAGGAGGAGGTGAACCAGGTTTGCAGCTACCTCGGCTGCCGGAAGGGCCATCCTAGGAAAATAGATGCTCCTTATCAGCCTGTGGTTATCGAGAAGGGTTGATGTGGAGCCACTCAGGGATGAGGAGAAGAAATTCCACGGCAGCAGTCCTGTCAGAAGAAAGAGTGAGAAATGGGGTATAGCGCCGCCGAACCTCAGAATCCGTGTGAATACGAAATAGTAGACCACCATACTGAAAAGGGGTTTGAGAAGAAACCAGGCGAAGCCGAGTATAGACCTCTTGTACCTTACTTTGAGATCCTTCGCTACAAGGCTTTCCATAAGGAGCAGCAGTCTTCCGATATTCCATTTACTCATTTATTACCGCCATGAAAACTGAATCTGCTCTCTTCCCCATGGAGAAGTTTTACGATATTCGATTTATGCCGCACAATAACCAGAGCGGCAACAAAACAGATGATTATCTGGATAGGAAGCCTGCCGGGCTCAAAGATGAACACAAACGGTATCACAGCTGCCGCAGCCGATATTGACCCGAGTGATACATATCTTGTAACTGAAAGAACCAGCACGAAAACGGCAAGAGCTGAGGCTGTAGTCAGAGGTGAGAGAATCAGCAGTACGCCCAATGTTGTTGCTACTCCTTTTCCGCCCCTGAATCCAAGCCATGGACAGAAAACATGGCCCAGGACAGCAAAGATGGCTGTCAGGGCAAGTGCCCAGTCTCCGATAGGCGGCAGGATACCCGGTATTCCATGTTTCGCAGCGAGGACAGGCAGCGCTCCTTTGAGGGTATCCAGAAGCAGACCGGTGATACCTGCTCCTTTTCCGCATATACGGAACAGGTTCGTAGCCCCGGTATTCCCAGAACCCTTGCTTCTGATATCAATTCCTCTGAATTTACCCAGAATCCATGACCATGGCACCGAACCGGATAGAAATGCTGCGGTTATATACAGAACATCAGGCCAGAGGCTCATATCAGTGCTGCCTCTTTCTATAGATGATCTTCAGAGGAACACCTTTCAAACCGATACGATTCCGGAAGCTGTTCTCAATGTACCGCCGGTAGTTCTCCGGAATGTCCGCAGGATGATTTGCGAATACCAGTATTCTCGGAGGTTTGTCCCCTACCTGAGTAGCGTAGAAGAGCTTGACGGGTTTGCCTCTCGGTGATGGCGGCCCGACTTCCTCAACAGCATCCCGTATCCACCTGTTTATTTCCGATGTTGAAAGGCTCATTTCACGTTTTTCACCGACATCGAAAGCGGTTGGCAATATCTGTCCCACACCTTCCCCGCTCAGGGCTGAGAAGAATATTATGGGCATATTCTTTGCCTGATTGAAACGCTGGATAATTGCTGCTTTCCAGAGATCTTTATCTATTCCAAGGTCGATTTTGTTAACGCCTATGATAACACCCTTACCCATATCCCAGGCTTTTGCAGCGATTCTGATATCCTGCTGAACGGGGTACTCCGAAGCATCCATCATAACAAGTACTACGTCCCCCCTGGAAATGGATTTCCATGCCCTTACCGTGCTGTAGAATTCCACATCATCCATCTTACGCGATTTTCTTCGCAGTCCTGCTGTATCCACTATCCTTATCTCACTGTCGTGCCAGGACACCATCGTATCGATGGAATCCCTTGTAGTTCCGGGCACATCCGTTACTATATTCCTGTCTTCACGGCACAAACTGTTGACTATCGAGCTCTTACCAACATTGGGCCTGCCAACAACCGCCAGGGACAAGCCATCGTATTGGGTTTTCGGAGAATTCGGGAGAACGGATACCAGAGCGTCAAGCAGATCACCCGACCCGTGACCGTGCAGGGCGCTTACCGGCCACGGTTTCCCGAGACCGAGACTGTAGAATTCCGGAACAAGATCCAGTCTTGGATTGTTATCAACCTTGTTAACCGCAAGAAAAGATGGCAGCCCTGTCTTTCTTACCAGCTTCGCAGCTTCAATATCGAACGGATGGATCCCGGAAGTAGCATCGACCAGGAGTATTACGGCATCGGCTTCCAGAAGCGCCAGATTTATCTGCTTTTCAATGCTTTCCTGAAAAGCATCCTCACTGCCGGGGTCAAGGCCTCCGGTATCGATTATCAGAAAATCCTGTCCTGACCAGTTTGCCCAGGTCATCTTCCTGTCCCTAGTAACCCCCGGCTGATCATCGACTATCGCTACACGGCTGCCGGCCAGACGATTGAACAGTGTGGACTTCCCTACATTGACTCTGCCGACTATTGCGACAGTCGGTACGCTGGACATTCTTCAACTCCATTCCGTAGATTACTGGTGAGCAACAATTATACGTTTTGCGGGCCTCTTCAGGGAGTCTGCAGTAATTCGTCAATATTGGAGAGAATATGTTTCAATGCCTGATTACTGTACTGGTGTTTTTATCCTCCGCAACCGATCCGGGCGAGATCGTTCCCGCCTTCAAAGATTCGATTATGCAGGGGAACATACCTGCCGCTATCGATATGATATCCGAAGACGCTATCCTGATGGTGGATTCGGTTCTGACAAACGATCGGGAGCAGATAAACAGAGTATTACTCTATTTCGGGCTTCAGCTTGAAATAAGTGAAATGGAGGAAATGGGCGGAAAGCAGCTTCTGACGGAAATCCTGTCCAACCCTGCTGTTTCCGGAGCGATACTCCTCTTCGGAATTTCACCGGGAGAGCCAATGCTGCACGGTGAGAGGACATTCGTTCCCGTCACTTACGGATTATTCGGAAACAGGGAAACAATGCATCTTGAGCTCGTTACTGAAGATGGGATTTGGAAGATCCACGATTTCTTCGAGATCCTCCCTGAATAACTTCACTCCCCCGAAGTATTTGAACGTGTTAGATTCAACTTCCTGAGCATCTTGATGAGAAGACTGTCAGAAACAGCTGCTCCGTACCTTCATTGCCAGGAGATGTAATGCTTTTTAATAACGAGAACATCGAAGCCATTCAGCTGAAATCGCTCCTGAGAATTACAAGAGCGATCAGCCGTGTAAGAGACCTGCATTCCCTTATCACTCTTCTGGCATCGGAAACAAGCAAGGTTCTCGATGTTGAGAGGTCTACAGTATTTCTGTACAGCAGAAAGACCGATGAACTCTGGTCCTACGTCGCAGAGGGTGAAATGGAGGAGATACGGTTCAACGCAGGCAATGGCATTGCCGGTTCAGTCTTCCGGAGCCGTAAGACGCTTATACTGCACGATGTCTCCACGGATGCCAGATTTAATAAAACTATTGATAAGACCACAGGATTCATCACAAGGAACATGATAACAGCACCCATAATCAACCCCTCAGGAGACTGTATTGGTGTATTCCAGGTCATCAATAAGTGGGATGACAATTTCACCGACAAGGATGCTGAGTTTCTGGAGATAGTCTCCTCTGAAACTGCCGTAACCATAGATAATGTCAGGCTTCTTGAGGGCCGCGAGCGGATGTTCGAAGGCCTTATAAAGGCTCTCACCGTCTCCATCGAGGCAAGGGACCCGCTTACTGCAGGACACAGTTTCGATGTTACTTTTCTATCCGGTAAGATAGCCGAATACATGAACATAGACAGTGATACAGCTGAAGCGATCTATTATGCAGCCCTCCTGCACGACTACGGCAAGATTGCCGTTCCAGACAGCATTCTCAAAAAACCGGGATCACTGACCGAAGAAGAGATCGTTATACTCAGAAAACATGTACAGCACACCAAGATCATCCTCTCTTCCATAGAATTCGACGGCAAGCTTGAGCAGGTTCCAGTCTTCGCTTCCCAGCACCATGAAAGGATTGACGGAAAAGGATATCCCGATGGTCTGAAGGGCGATGATATCTCTATCGGAGGCAAGATAATCGCCGTAGCTGACGTATTCGAAGCACTTACCGCAAAAAGACACTACCGCGAACCCTATTCAATGAAGAAAACACTTAATCTGATGATCGATGGAATCGATACTCAGTTTGACAGGGAAGCTGTTCTGGCACTAAGGGATTACTTCATCGATATCGGGAAGCTGATGCCGGAAGAAGTACCAGTTGGCTAAGAGCTTCTCTCCGGGCGGCAGGCTGATGAGAACGCTCATGGTCGGACTGATAGCTACTCTCGTGACGTTATCCTTTTGGGGTTTATCGAAGTTTGATTTCTTCGAGAACTTTGAACGCAGCACGCTTGATCTTCGATTCAGACTCTCTCCAACACCGAATGATGCAGACAGCAGCATCATCCTTGTGCTTCTCGATGGCGGGTCTATGGATGTACTGCCATGGCCGGTACCCAGACAGCTCTATTCCGAAACCCTGAGCATGCTTCAGGACTGGGGGACCCGAGCGGTGGCATTCGATATTCTTTTCGATGTTCCATCAGTCTATTCCGCTGTTGAGGACAGCATCTTCGGCGCAATTGCATCCACAGGAAGTACCGCATTCGTAATGGCTCTTCTTCAGCGTGAGGGCTCTTTGATACCTGACAATGCAATAATAGAAATTCCCATCGATTCTGCACAACTTGACTCCGCCTGGTACTGCACACCTCCTACCCAAATGATCGCCAGAGGCGCTGAAATTCTTGGAAGCACCTCCGACAGGCAGGACCCTGACGGTGTTTTCAGAAGTGTCAGACTTCTGACAGCAACTCCACAGGGAATTGCCCCCTCGCTGCCCGTTGCACTTGCCTGGCTTGCTCTTGAGCGCCCTGACATCTCCGTGAATAACGACACCTTTATAATGGGCGATATAGCTTTACGAACTTCGGGTAACTGCAGGCTGCAGCTTGCATACCATGGCCCTGCCGGAACTTATACCAGTATTCCTCTGGCCGACCTGACAGCAGCTCTGAATGCGCGCGCCACAGGACAGCCCTGCCCTGTTGATACAACGATATTTAATGAAGCCATCGTCCTTATCGGTTACGCTGCACCAGCGCTGTACGATCTGAAACCAACACCTTATTCACCTCAATGCCCTGGTGTTGAGGTTCTTGCAACTGCTGTCGATAACATATTGAATGAGAACTATATAAGAAAGTACCCTTCGTGGGTATCATTGATGATGGCGCTTGTGATATCCCTTCTCGCAGCCTTCTTCCTCTCCGCCCTTACCCGGATTCCTCTCGGGGCACTTCTCGCTGTTCTGCCGACTCTACTTTTTCTTGTAGTTTCTTTATTGCTTTTCCGCAGCGGAATCTGGGTTGAAACAGTATGGCCGGCTGCTTCGGGGATACTGACCATTCTTGCTGGCGGTATTTTTCTATTCAGTTCAGAGAACCGAAGAAAGCAGGAGATCAGGAATGCCTTTTCCCAGTACCTCTCACCGGACGTCGTAGCACAGGTGACGGAGCATCCTGAAACTCTTGTTCTCGGTGGAGATAAGAGAAACATGACCGTCTTCTTCTCTGATATCTGGGGTTTCACTGGAATTTCGGAAAAACTCTCACCTGAGGATCTTGTATCACTTATAAACCGTTACCTCACAACCATGACCGATATCATCCTCGAAACAGGCGGAACTGTTGATAAATTCGAAGGCGATGCCATAATCGCCTTCTGGGGCGCTCCTCTGAGGCTTGAGGATTACGCCCTACGGGCATGCTCCGCCGCCCTGAGATGTCATGAAGCCCATGCAGATATGAACCGTCAGCTTGTCATGGAGGGGTACTCGGAGCTGTTCACAAGAATTGGTCTTTCCACAGGTGATATGGTCGTAGGCAACATGGGTTCATCAAAACGTTTCGACTACACAGTTATGGGAAGTACAGTCAATCTCGGCGCCAGGCTTGAGGGCGCAAACAAAGTTTACAGCACTTCCATCATGGTTGAGAATAACACCTTCAGAAATGCAGAAAGCGAATTTGTTTTCCGTGAACTGGATACGATACGCGTCATCGGCCAGCAGGAACCAGTTACCATTTATGAACTCAAATGCCGCCAGGATGAAGTTACAGATGAACTTGAAGCCGCGCTTCGTGAGTATTCAGAGGCACTGGCACTCTACAGAAAAGGCAATTTTGCGGACGCAGCGAGTATATTCGAAAAAGCAGGTGATCCGACATCCCTGATAATGGCACAAAGATGCAGAAATATGGCTGACGATTACACTGATGCCCCGGAAGATTGGGATGGAGTGTTCAACCTCTCCTCCAAATGACAGCCAGGACTTGTAAGACAGGAGATTTATTATGCCCTCAACCTCTCCGGATATAAAAAAGCTCAAAGCAGATGAGAACGAACAGGGGCTCATCGCAGCTCTTGATTACAGCGATGATCCGAACATTCCAGGAGAGGCTGCGGAAGCCCTTGCGTCCATCGGGACTATTCCGTCTCTGGAACCTCTCTGCCGCTTCATGGAGGATTCTCAACAGTCAACTCAGGTGCGAGTCAGAACGGCAACTGCCGTAGGGGATATCTGTGCCCGGTTTCTGAGGCTCCAGGCCAGTATCGATACTGATTCCCTCTCTGACGATGAACTAAACAAATATCGCGAAAATGATAGAATACTATCCCGGGCCGGCTCCCGCCTGAAACTCTCAATGAAAGCGGGTCCTGCGGACCTGAGGAAAGCCGCCGGCACTGCGTACATGATCCTGCCGCTTGAAGATGATTCTGACATCATGAAAGCATTTTCGAATAGCACTACTGTTTCGTTTCATACTGCATCCCCGGCAACCGATGCTTTTGCGCAGAGCTCAGAAAAAACTGATCCTCCTGCCCCTGAAACTCAAGAGGATGTTCAGAGCATTGCGGTCCAGCCCGATGATGAAAGCATAGATACCACCGAAGAATCCGATGTTCAACCTGAACCAGAACCGGAACCGGAAGTAGAGATACCGGTTCAGCCGGATGCCCAGCCTGGAACTGAAGATGCGGAAACACCTGTAGAACCGGATTCAAAACCTGAAACCGAAGATGCGGAAACACCCGTAGAAACGGATACTGAACCTGAAACCGAAGATGCAGAAACACCCGTAGAACCGGATACTGAACCTGAAACCGAAGATGCAGAAACACCCGTAGAAACGGATACTGAACCTGAAACCGAAGATGCAGAAACACCCGTAGAAACGGATCCAAAACCCGAAACTGAAGATGCGGAAACACCCGTAGAAACGGATCCAAAACCCGAAACTGAAGATGCTGAAACACCCGTAGAAACGGATCCAAAACCCGAAACTGAAGATGCTGAAACACCCGTAGAAACGGATACTGAACCTGAAAGTGAAGATGCAGACACAAGTGAATCGAATCTGGATGATATTGTTGAAATAGCACCCAACACATACTGGATAGGAATAAGAGAGGGCTCTCTTCTCGAGCGGAATATCTACCTCAGGATATTCTCTGACGGAAAGAAGACGGTCAATTTACTGATAGACCCCGGTGCCCCTGCAGACCTTACTCCTCTTATCGAGAAACTGTCAGCGAAGATCGGCGGACTCAGTAATCTCCATCTTATGTACCTCAATCATCAGGATCCTGATGTAGCATACAATGCAGAGCATCTGCAGAAGCTCAACCCCGACTGCATAGTTCTCTGTTCGGAAGACTCCTGGAGACTGGTGAAACTTTACGGTCTGGATCCGAAAAAACACATGGCCATTGAACAGTTCGACAACCTTACTGCCGAGTTAAGCACAGGCCATCACCTCAGGTTCGTACCATCTCCATTCTGCCACTTCCGTGGAGCCGTGATGCTGTACGACGAAGAGACAGGTGTCCTTTTTTCCGGAGACCTGTTTGGAGGCCTTTCCTTCAAGCCGGATCTCTTCGCCACGGAGGATTCATGGGACGGTATATCAACCTTCCACCAGATCTACATGCCCTGCCTCGCTGCAATCCGCAATGCATCGGGTAACATCCGCAAGCTGGATTCTCTACCAGTGATGATAGCGCCCCAGCATGGGGGCATCATATCCGGCGATCTTGTCATTAACTTCCTCGCCCGCATGGACAAACTCGAAGTAGGAATAGATCTTTTCCTGAAAGAGCATACCAAGGCAAACTTCATAGAAGTCATTAACGACCTGCTTTCGGAATTCCGCAGGATAGCTGGCCCGGATATCGTTACAGAGGTTCTGCACGGTTTTCTTGCAGATTCCTCATTCCCGAATGTAATCTCACTGGGTGCAAATGGTATTCACGATATCAAAATCAATCCTTACGATGCTATTAGAATATTATTGTGTGAACTGCAGTCCAAAACACCTCAGGAGATATGGAATGAGGCAGAGAAAAGTATCCTGAAGATTCTGACCATGCGGAAGATCACCATTCCCGACTGTATGGTACTCACAGCAAGCGATGATATGATTTTTCACCTGGCCGACAAATTTATGTCTGGAATACCCGAAAATCCTGAGTGATGATCACCATATTACAGTGATCCCCGCTCCACCAATAGTTTTCGTGTAGTCTTTTTCGATATCACTTGAGAAAGTGATGTATTCACCTGACAGATTCGCAGTCAAAAAATCGCAGATCGGAAACCCTCCATAAAGCACAGCTCCGATCTTCCTTTCGTCATCTCCTGTTGTGTAATAACCACCGAGAGTCATGGAAAGGGAATGTGATGGGTACCATGTACCCCTGAGATCTCCCGTATAAGTCCAGGCCGGATGGCTGCCGAGTCGTGTTCGCCTTGTCGAGAAGCAAGCGGTTATAACCACTGGAAAGTCCAGAGTGACCGTTTCCCGCAGCACCGCGCTTGTAGAGCTGTAATCACTGCTCCCTGTTCCAACCGAATTATCATAAACACTGACAGCCGCAGCAGAATTTACATCCAGACCCGCGATATTCCTTCTGTAGTTAGCTGAGACGGATATCATGGATGTCTTGAAACTGGTCATCACACTATCCTGCATGTCGGTATAGGATGGGGAGTAGCTGATGTGAATCCTCGGAAAGTTTCTGAAGGAAAATCCTATTCGTGCGCCGTAAGTATTTGCTGTGCTAGTTGATGATTTTGTATTCAAAAGGTTATCCGATTCCCACCTGTACCACAATCCGGCAGACATCTGCCTGTCCATGAAATACTTGTCCGCCCTTGTTTCAAGTGATATTTCGTCATCCCTGATGTACGGCGCTCCCATGCTCTGAAAACCGGGCTCTACACGTCTGAATGATGCACCTAACATATTGTCCGAAAATCTGACAGAGGATGAAAGGTCAAGAGCCCAGCCGAAGCCTGAACTGATGTTGGCCCCGGAGAAATCCAGCAGCCATTGCGGAACCTCCTCGGAATCTATTTCAGGACTCCTTATATCCCTTGTAAACATTGATCCCGCTATTTCCCCCTCAAGGCGGAGTCCTCCATCAAACAGGACTGAACCGTAATCAAGGGATACTACATAATTCTCCGATGGAGTGATACGGAAAGTGCTGTCTTCGGTTATCGAGCCGTTCACATCCTTTCCGTACAGCATACTCAGATGCAGATGACTGCCGTAAGGAGATCCCAGGCCTGTCTGTACAGCGTACAGGTTTCGCTCATACTCCCCGGGATCATCATCCTGCGGTTCAATACCGCGTCTGTTTCTGCCTCCTGCAGCTGCAAAATAGAATCCACCGGGATTCAGCGCCAGATTTGCACCTGATATGTATGCCGCATTCAGCGTGAAATTCGTGAAATAAGGGTTGGAAGCTCCAATTCCGATAGATGATATCCAGGATTGAACCGAGCCTTCCCGGGACGATGCAGAGGGGTGTGATGAGATATAGATCCTGTTCATATTCTGCCTCTGCATATTCTCTTCGGACGATACGAAAACACTTGCAACAACAGGGATACCGTAGATACGGAAAACCGGATTGAATCTCCAGCGCCAGAACTGGTTCGGCAATTCGGACCAAGCGTTGTCACTGGTGGAATACTGGGAAAAGAAAGAAGTGCTTCCGGATATTTCAAAATCCGCTGCAGCCGAAAAAGCAATAATCAGTATCAGAAGCAGAGCTGTAAATTTCACTCTACTGTTTCCGCAGGATCTATAAAGCCGTTATTGAAGGAGTTTCTGCAGAACTGCGGCCACCCCTCGATCATCGGACCAGCACCAGATCCCTCCACAGCGTATATCCTGTGATCATCGCTTCCGAAGTAGACAGTTCCATCAATACCGATTACCGGGCTGGAACGGACAGTTCCCAGAGTCTGGAATTTCCAGAGGCTGAATCCAGAGGGTGAGAAAGAGTGAAGGCACCCGTTGTCAGCGCCGAAGAACATCGAACCCGTGACATTCAGAGCCGGAGTCGATGTTATTACAGCTCCCGCGGGTATCACACCCGTTCTCCTGCCTGTCTCTCTTTCCAGAGCGTACAGGTTACCGCTCCCGGTACCGACCCATACAGTACCGTCTGAGGATACAACCGGTCCTGTATACACCACAGAAGGAAGTACCGTATTCCATAACACTGATCCTTCTCGGCTGAAACGGAATAATTTCCTGCCTGCTGCAGCATATATGCAGTCACCATCT
>QNDS01000022.1 GCA_003644925.1 Candidatus Fermentibacterota bacterium | reverse complement strand
TACCGATCCTGCAAGGGTCGGAAGGACCCGTGCTGCCGGAAGGAACTGCTCCCCGCCTACAAGTGGAACGATCCAGGGAGAGGACATCGCCAGGATCAGAGAACCCCAGTTCACAAGAAGCATGAAAAGCAGCCCTGCTCTTCCCAGTTCCGCAAGCGTGCCGCCGGTTCTTTTCTTTCTGAAGATGAACCGCTTCCAGGCCATATTGAAACCCAGTATCATAGGCATGAGAACAAGGCAGGCTCTGCTTGCCCATTCGTAATATCCGCTCTGGGTCATATCGGGAAGAATACTTCTCAGCATGAACATATCGGCTGAAGAGAGAACTATCATGGAAAGCGTGGCCGGAATAAGCGGAAGACTGAATACCAGAATTTCTTTTGTAAGCCCTTCCGGACTCTTCAGCTTTTTCGAGTCCGCGGTTTTCTGCAGCATCAGTATTATCGCAGTAACAGCTATCAGGAACGAGGGCGCCCATCTTGCGGTCATGAAGGAAGGTATCGTATCCATAGATCCGGAATAAAGCAGAAGAGCCAGAAGACCCAGAGCCATCACTCCTCTTATCAGCTGGAGTATCAGATACCTTCCTGCTAGACCATCGGCCCTCGGAATTGAAAGAGCTATCTGAACGTACGCAATACCGGTTCCCAGAAGAATGGCGTGAAGCAGGTAGTCAGGATACTGCAGTTTCAGGAAGGATTTCAGAAAACCCTGCAGAAGCAGAACTGCCCCTACCATCACAATAGTGGGTATTATCGGGAATGTTATCCCTCTTATCAGAACGGCACGGTGCTGCGTTGTTCTATGCCAGGATCTGATAAGCGCAGTTGGAAGCCCCAGGACCACAATACCGGCAATGGCTTCGGCAAGTATTCTCAATATGCCCAGTTCCCCTGCAGCGTCTGCTGTAAGATACCGGGACATGAAGGGCAGGAATGCCACCTGAATCAGCCCGCTGAAGATCATTGCAACAGCGTAAAATGCTGATTCCCTTGAAAGATCTCTGCTATGAGCAGATATGGATTGGTCAGCCATCGCAGGGTTCCGCCCATCCAAGATCCCGGTATGTCCTGTGCAGTTCCCGGGCAACCGAGAGCCAGTGATGCTTTTTCCTGATCCATGGCGGGCCTGCAACCGCATGCTTCTCCCTGAGTTCACGATCAAGGACAAGCTCTCTGAGGTCTCTTTTCAGGGTATCCGGGGCTGTAAGAAAGAACGGATGATCCGGGATGAACTCCTGATATGCGCGGCTTAAATTAGTTACCGTGGCAATACCCATGGAAAGGCTCTCAAGAGAATTCACTCCGTAACCCATATCCCCGCTGGCAACCTGATCGATAGCAATATGACATGTGGCTTTCATCTGCAGGGCCCGGGCATTCGTCATGTTCTCGATCAGGACAAGTTCGACAGGGATCTCTTTTGAAAGGTCCTCCACGGCGCTTATTATCTCTTCTGTCCCTTTTACCGATCTGATCCTGGGTGCATGACAAATTCGTACCTTCCCGGGGGATGGGGAAGCCGGAGGCATTGCATTCTGGTCAAAGGGCAGAAATAGATAATCAACTTCGGGATATCTCTGGTAGAGATCGAACTCACAGGTAAGGTTCAGATCTGTAACATCCCATACGGGTTTTATCGCTCCCCTCATTCTCAGGTCCAGGCCGTGATAATAACAGACTATCTTCTTACCTGCCTTCTTAAGGGCGATTACATCCCTGCCGTCTCTATAGAAGCTCATTCCGCCTTCAAGGTGGTATATGTCAAAATCCCACAATCCATATTCCCCTGCAGCCCTGCTGATAATCGGTTTCCATACCATATCCCTGAACCTGAGCATCAGGTTTTCGACCGGTCCTGGCTTCCAGAAGATCCGCTCTGTAGTTCCGGTGTAGGGAACCTGCAGGCTTCCAGCCTTTACTAGTTTCTTGAGCGAAAGCAGCCAGCTCATGGGACCTACAAAAGGGAGATTCAGGCATATATCCTCCTCGTACAGGTTGGCAGCCCTGTAAAAAGTAACAAGCCGGCTTTCATGTCCAAGCGCTACATGCCCACGGACGAAAAGGTCGATAGTTCCCGTATAGTTCTGCGGTGAAAGATGAAGGATCTTCATGCTGCACTCTTCCCTGCACACCGGCTTTTCTTCAGTACAGATATTCCGGTCGCTGCCAGTACCGATGCGGCTATTGTCTGAGCAAGAACCCCTATCCAGATTGATATCCCGGCAGATGCCGCAGCCGTTGCCCCGAAAAGATCAGGTACGCCGGCAGCAAAATTTCTGAATGCTGAAATAAGCGGAGAGGAGGACCATGTCCAGAGTACTGCCTGCCGGGAAGGTTCATCGAAAAGGTCAGCACCGCTGGTCTGTTCGAGCAGGCAGGGATTACTCCAGAAGGCGGGAATGCAGACGATAATACCAAGTATGGCAATTACAGGAAAAATTCTCCCCCCCGCACCCCTGAAGGAAAGCGGGAGAAGCAGAAACGGCAGTGTTGTAAAAAGAAACCTTGGCCCCCACCCTGTGCCGCCGGACCAGTCGTGAAGCATTCCATGGAAAATGAGAGAGAGAATAAAAGGGGTCCAGAGTCTCCAGTCCTTCTGAAAAAAAAGCGCGAAGATACAGAGCGGAGCATAGAATAGAAGCCCCTTGCCCGGGCTGAGCAGAAGTCCTGGTATACCACCTTTGAAGGGTTCAAAAGCAATTGCGGGATCCTGCCCATGACCGTCAAGGAATGGATTTCCAAACCGGTACCAGTTCAGGAAGAGTATAAGGAGAAGAAAGGGAATGAGCCCGCTCAGGAGTTTTTTCATGCTCTTCCAGTCATTCGCGAACAGAGGAAGAAGAAGCAGACTGTCAGCTCTTACAAGGATGGCAAAACCAAGACAAATACCTGCTGCCAGCGATCGATTACTGAGGGAAAAATAGAAACCCGCCATGGCGGCGGCAGCAGCAGCGGTAACATCGAAAGTCATTCTTCCGTAAACAAGGACCATTCCGCAGATGGCAATGGCTATGAATCGCAGGACGGGCACATCGGAGTACTTTTTAACTGCGGAAGCGTACCAGAATCCGATCAGCGCAAGGCTGAAACCTGCGTTCAGCAGAGCCATCACCAGCTTGCCGGCATTCAATCCCAGAAATTGTCCTGTAACTGCAGCGGGGATAAGAAGGATCGAGAATCCTGCGCCATGGGGAACGAAAAGGCCGGGTCTGGCACCCTGAACTATCCAGCCGAAATCCCCCGAAACGGTCATGAATGGTCTCTGACCAGTAAATGAACCGGCGACCTCATACTGGGCAAGCACATCCGTCGTGTACATTCTGCCGCCAAAAACAAGTGCGAGCAATGCTGCCCACAGCAGGATCAGGGCACGAAGACGGGATTTATGAAGTGCTTCCACTAAACGGTTCCGAACAGTGTGTTTCTGAAAATGCCTCTCGCTGAAAAGGATTCCTTGAACCTGCAGAGGCCATGGTTAATATCCATGTTAAGGGTAAAGGTACCAAGATCCATATAATGATACCCCATCTGCTTGGCCCATCTTATAACTTCCATGTAGACCAGATTGACCGGCCGCAGTGCCTGGTGCTCCTGGTCATGGGATATATAGAAAGCAAGAGTGACCCTTGGATTGCAGTGGAACATTACCATTCCTGCAAGAACTTCTCCGCCCTCCATAGCGACAAACTGTGTGATATGGTCTCTCCCCAGCAGGTTTCGAAGCATCTCCAGCTCCGCAAGCGAATGGGTGGGTTTAACATTATGACGCTGCTGGAGATTGGATTCCAACACAGGATAAAAAAGCGAGAAATCCGGGTTTTCTTCAACTGTTACACCACTCTTGACCGCTTTCCTCACTCCTCTCAAGGCGGATGATCGAAAGCCAAGTCTGAGCTCCTCTCCCAGTCTGCTGAGGTCTATCACCGCTGTCAGTTCCCTCTTCCTGTACTCGAATCCACGTTTAACAAGGGAGAACTCCAGGTAGTTATGAGGTCTGCGGTAATAGACTTCTGGAGGAGGGGTCAATTCGATACCGCGGAAGCCCTGAGACCTGCAGTAGGATATGAGTTCGTCTACTATTCCTTCGATCTTGCTAAGCCCGAGTGAATCATTGAATACCGGGCCGCCGTAGGAGGCTCCAGGATAGGATCTGAACCATGTCCCATCCTCCCTGTCAGCCAGCGCACCGGGGATTATGGATTCGGTACCATTTTTGCTTTCAATAATAAGGTGATGGTTCCTGAATCTGCCTTCCGGATGATAATCCAGAAAATCGGGAGAATGGAAGATTGTACCATTATTGGAACGGAGGACGAAATTCGTCCATTCCTCTCTATCGCGGGGTTCGATCCGCCTTATGGTAATCATCTTACTACCGCAACCTTGCATCTGATAACATTACTATCCCTCTCAACAAGTACTATATAAACGCCGCTGGCAACTGAAGCTCCATTCAGTGTCCCATCCCAGGTCCAATCCTCCCAGCTGTCCGCCAAAACAGAGCCCAGGTATTCTCCCGTCAGCGAGAAGAATTTTGCCTCTATCCGTTCATCAGGCCCCGACCATGCCATGTACAGTTCTGAAGAAGCGGGAAGGTAAGGCTGCGGATAAAACATCAGATCAGGGTTTTCGAAAGGACTATGCTGCGTCATAATCGACCAGAGTCCAACAGTTGAAGAGAAGAAAACAGTTCCGTCCTCAGGGTTTATTGAACTGAATTCATTTTCCATTCTGTTTGTTGCAATGTATATCGAATTCGAACGGGTGAATTCGGTTACATCTCCATTGTCTATACTGTAAATTGCAGATTCAGTCATACACCAGATCACTCCGTTGCTATCCACCTGCATAGCCTTAACCGATCCTGATACTCCGGCTACGTCAACGAATATGTTGCCATTCCAGCGGCTTATACCATTCCCGGTTCCTGCTAGAATGTCTCCGCTCGCATTCCTCGCAAAGCAGAATACTTTGTTAGAGGAAAGTCCGTAGGAGGTGCTGTATGCCTGTCCGTACCCAGGATACCATGTATCGGAGGATTTATCCATAGGATCTCCACCGTGTACAAGAAGCTGACACCCTCCCTCCGATGCAAATGCTATCCACAGGCTGTCGTCTCCGCACGGGAACAGCATCTGTATGTTCTTGTTCGCAAGGCCATCAATCTCGACCCTCGTAGTCCACTGAAGGTTACCATCCTCAGGTTCTCCTGATATTGCCACGATACCGCTGGGCTCATCGGGTGTCTGCCAGAACGCCTCCTGTGCGACCAGTAGGACTCCACTTTGAGATGCCAGCATTATCACCTGATTATTAAGAAGGGGCGCCACAATCTGAACTACTTCAGAAGGAAGACCTGAAAGCGAATCAGAGACGTAGGTTATAAGGGTATCGTCGTCCATGGAATACGTTTCCCTGTCGTCTATCCATGTGAGACCCCAGTGGTAGGATCCTGTCCAGATCCCCAGGCATCCGGATTTCGCTGCTGAGTACGTTCTGAGAGAACGCGGCATATCAGCTGTCAGATTGTTGAAAGCTGCCCAGCCGCTGTCGGGGTAGAACGCCATCAGACCAACCCGATGACTGCCCAGGTATACTCTGTTTTCATCCCTGGCCATCTGATAGCAACTGGGTGCTCCCATTCCTGGTACCGGAAGACTTTGCCAGGTTCCATTGTCAAGATAGCCAAGTCCGTTACCCGTGTCACAGCAGTTCACATCAAACAAACCGTAACCGCACCATATCTCTCCGAAAACTTCGCTGAGACACGAAGCATAGTTTCCATCCGGATATCCGGATCCGTAGTGCTCCCAGACTCCTCCATTGTACAGGATAATTTTCCTGCATGACGCGATGAGACCATCTTCATTAACAAGTAAACCGGTAACAACCGAATCAGCACTTGAGGAATAGTCCAGCAATCGAATCCAGCTGTCACCTGTCATCTGGGAGACTCCACCGGAACCATACCCGAAAACGGAATCGGCGGATGCTATGTAAATGTCAGCAATGCCAAGGGCAAGTGTTGAGTCCTCATAACTTGTCCAGGATCCAGGATCAAAAATATTTCCACTGAGATCAAGGGTGTACACCCCTCTGTCAGTTGCAAGGTACATCGTGTTACCAATACCTGTAATATCGGTCACCTCGGTGGCTGTGAAAGCTCCACCTGTGAGATCGGCATCAATAGGCAGGAAACTATCGGTATTCCCTCGCGATAGTCCGCCATCGGAACCAACCCATACATATCCTCCACCGGTATAAACAGAATAAACGTGTCCGGAACCCGGAATCCCCTCATAGGAGGAGAAAACCTTCCATGTATCATCCTCCTGCAGCAGAGCTAATCCGCCGCCTCCTGTAGCGACCCACATAACAGAATCATCAAAGTGCAGATCTACGGCGCTTATCCATGGCATTAGATCAGGATATGAAAGGCTGTCAAGCCAGCCGCTTGCAGGATCGTAATGAATGATCCCGCCTGCAGTCGCACACCAGACAGTCCCGTCATCGCCCGGTACAATAGAGAATATGTAGGACTGGGAGGTTTCAAAACCCCAGTTGAAGGAAACACTGCCAATAATAGCCAGAGCCAGGTATGATGCTATCATATCAGTGGAAACACCTCAGAACAGCCATGGAAAACGAAGATGCCACACCATCCAGACAGCTTCCCATACGATGCTTTTAGTCATTTTAGAGGTACCCGCATGTCTGTCGACAAAGATTATTGGAACTTCCTTGACCGAACAGCCTGCATTAAAAAGCTTGTAAGTAACCTCTATCTGAAACGAATAACCATCTGATTTAATGCCAGAGAGATCAAGTTTTGCAAGAGCTTCCCTTCTGAATGCCTTGAATCCGCCGGTGGCATCTTCCAGAGGAAGTCCGGTTATCAGTTTTGTGTACTTATTGGCAAACCAGGAGAGAAGAAGCCTCGAGAGAGGCCAGTTCACCACGTTGACACCGCTGCAGTACCGGGAGCCTATTGCAAGATCGTAGTCCTCAAGCGCTTCTATCAGTTCCACAACCTTTTCAGGTTTGTGTGAGAAGTCTGCATCCATCTGGACAACAGGATCGAATTCATCTCTCTCCAATGCCCACCCGAAACCTGCAATGTATGCCTGCCCAAGGCCTGCCTTAACCGGGCGGCTTAAAAGGTGAACTCTGCCTGTTGACTCGAATTCCCGAACCGCATCTCCTGTTCCGTCAGGGCTATTATCGTCTACCACAAGCACATCTGGCTTTACAGGTAGATCCAGGAGAATCGGAATCAGGTTTCTGACATTCTCAAGCTCGTTGTATGTAGGTACAACAATCAAAGGTGTTTTCAAGAGACCTCCACTTTCTATATTTGGTTTAATATAATTATTCATTGCAGCACAGGTACAGTATATTCAATTCAATCCGGATGGAGATCATGATATACAGATCAAAAATCACAATTATTCTTATCACTTTTCTTTGTGCACTTCCTCTGCATGCATGGAAGGTATTTCCGTTAGTCAGCTACAGCTCAACATCCGGTGTTCTCATCGGTGGTGTAGTCAGCAATAACATGATACCTCCTTTTGAGCCCTTTGGTTTGGGCGCAATGGCTTACATGTACACAGATGGAAGCATTTTCGCCGAACCAAAACTTCTGTTCCCCGCAGGCAGGGGGCTTGTAACCCTCAGCGCAGGTTATAGAGTAAGGAAGAAGGTCAAATTCTTCGGCTGGGGCAACGAAGGCGATAACGAGCTTTTTGCAGAGTACAATGCCGAAATACAGGATTTCTCCGGTTCCTACAATTTCACTCCGATGTCAGGTCTTGTCATATCCGGCGGACTACTCTGCAGACATTCCACAGTATACAACAGATCAGGCGAGCAACTCTGGAGCCAGTCACCGACGGGTGAGTATGGCTCAATCTGGACTGCAGGTCCTTTCGTTAAGGGAAACTGGTCCATCCCTGTTCTTATAAACGGTTATGTATCTGCCGGATACGACATACAACGGGGCAGTGATATCTCATATTCGAGTGCAGAATGTGCACTGGCAGTATTCGCGCCTGTGAGCAGCTCAACTACCCCGGCCTTCAGAATGAAGGTTGAAAGACACATCGGAACGGCTTCCACACCATTTTCGTTCCTGCCCTCCCTTGGAGGCAGTTCAGGCCTAAGGGGGTACAGTGATGCAAGATTCGGAGGGAATTGGGCTCTGCTGGGTAACCTGGAGCTGAGGCAGAAGATATTCTCAGTATCGATTGACGAGAACAACGCAATGGACTTCTCCCTGGTTCTATTCGGGGATGCCGGCCAGGTGGCTGATCACCTGGACGAGTGCCGATGGAACCGATTCCACCTGGATGGAGGTGCGGGAATGAGGATATCTCTACCGGGAGGAGGATCTCTGAGAGTAGATTTCGCCAAATCCCCCGAAGGGCTGGGTATACAGATGGGACTCGGAGAACTGTTCTAATAAACACCACGAAAGGTACTGCTGATGAATCATGCATTTTTGAAAAAACTTCCCAAGACAGATCTTCACCTGCATCTGGACGGTTCCATAAGATTATCAACTCTTATCGAACTCGCCCGGGAATCCGGCGTTGAGCTTCCCTCATACACTGAAGAGGGTCTTAGAGAGACTGTATTCAAGGATAGCTACAAAGACCTGAACGAATACCTCACAGGCTTCGCTTATACAACTGCAGTCATGCAAACCAGGGAACAGCTTGAGCGGATCAGCTACGAAGTCGCGGTTGATAATCAGCTGGAGGGCGTAAGGTACATAGAGGTCAGATTCGCTCCGCAGCTTCACGCGTCCGATGACATGGATATCATCGATTGCATCCGGGCGGTTAACGATGGTCTTCTCCGCGCAAAGAATGAATTCAACAACCGCAGGGAAGTGATCGATGGCCTTGAGCCTCCCTTTCACTACGCGATCATCTCCTGCGCAATGAGATTCTTCACGCCCGCATTCTCCGAATGGTACAGAAGATTTTTTGAAATGCATAGTTTCTCGGATAGAGAAACAGTGTTTGCCCTTGCATCTCTGGAGCTTGAAGAGGCGGTTGCCAAAGCAAGATGGGAAGAGGATCTTCCTGCGGTTGGCATAGATCTTGCCGGTGCGGAAGCAGGCTGGCCTGCCCTTAATCATCTCGAGACATTCACGAAAGCAAAGGGACATTTCCTCAGGAAAACAGTCCATGCCGGTGAGGCGTACGGGCCGGAAAGTATTTACCAGGCGATAACCGATCTTTATGCCGAGCGGATCGGCCATGGACTTACACTTCTTAATCCTTCTGCAGTAAAATCCAGGTATATCAGTGACCCTTTGAAATACGTAGATGCACTGGCAAGTTACATAGCGGACAGAAGAATAACTGTCGAAGTCTGCCTTACTTCGAACCAGCAGACAGATCCCGCTTTCAGGGATCTTTCCAACCATCCGTTCAGAAAAATGATGGAGAAGAAACTCTCGGTAACCATCTGCACCGATAACAGAACCATATCCAATACAACTGTTACAAAGGAGCTGCATAAGGCGGTAAATACCTTTGATCTCACAAGATACGACCTAAAGAATATTCTGGTTTATGGTTTCAAGAGGAGCTTCTTCCCCGGAAGGTACGATGAGAAAAGGCGTTACGTACGCCAATGCATGGAATACTTCGAGAAGATCGAACAGGAATACTTCGGGGAGAAAGAACGTTAAGTGAACAGCATTCCCCTCTGGAAGCTTATCGAAGAATCCATCCGTTCGAATACTCCGTGCGCTCTGCTCCTGACAGTTGAAACAAGCGGAAGCGGTCCGGGCAGACCGGGAACTGCAATGGCGGTTACGGGAAGCGGTTCAACCAGAGGAACTGTAGGCGGCGGTGTGATGGAGCACCAGCTTGTAAGCAGAGCTCAAAGGATGCTTGAAACCGGAATCAGCTCTCCCGAGCTGGTCATTTACGATCACGTGGATGAGGCTGATCATAAGAGGGGAGGAAAGCCCTCCGGTATGATCTGTTCAGGGTCACAGACAACTGCACTGATTCCCATTCAGCCGCACATGTCAGAAACTCTTGGCATAATAATCAGCATACTTGAGAAAGGGAAAACAGGCGTTCTGAATCTGTCACATACAGATTTTTCGGCATCAGACTCTACAGTTCAGAAGGCAGGTGAGTTTACCATGATCAGTGAAAATGACTGGAAATACACCGGCCCTTTTGGAATTCCCGATACTGTGTATATCATCGGCGGGGGTCATGTAGGGCAGGCGCTTGCGCGCCTTCTTGAAGGGCTTTCATTCCACCCTGTGGTAATCGACGAGAGGGAGAGGAATTCCTTCGAAGACCCTCCATCCTGCAGATGGATAACCGCTCCGTTCACTGAAGCACATAGCTATATACCCGAAAGCCGCCAGAGCTGGGCGGTAATCATGACTCCTTTTCACAGGGCAGACGCCGAAGTGCTTGGAAGCCTTGCCGGAAAAAAGCTGGCCTATGTTGGTATGATGGCAAGCACTTCAAAGAAGGCAACGATATTCGAGGAGCTCTCTGGGAAAGGGATTTCAGAGGATTTTCTCGAAAGTGTATACTGCCCGGTGGGATTATCGATAGGGAGCCGTACCCCGGAGGAAATCGCTGTCAGTATCGCAGCACAGCTTATCGAAATAGGGGTCCGAAATAGGGGTCGGACCTAACATCTAAACATTTTGTCTGTTTAAATCGGGGTCGTATCTTGAATTTTGGCATTTGATTTGTTAAGACATTGACGAATGCCAAAATTCAAGATACGACCCCGATAACTTGGATTCAAGGCCCGACCCCGCTGCTTTTACTTCTCGGAGAACTGACCCTTGCCGACTCCGCAGACAGGGCATACCCAGCTATCGGGAATATCCTCGAAAGCGGTTCCGGGCTCGATGCCTCCATCAGGATCACCCTTTTCCGGATCATAGACATAGCCGCAGATATTGCATACGTATTTCTTCATTGAACTCTCTTCCTTTCGTTCCTATTTTTTCTCCAGATTATGTGACTCAAGTTTATAGGATGGGGCGGTAGGAGGTGTTTTCCCGCAGAGAACCTCCCTGTAATACGAGTATGTCATGGGGGTTCCCTCACCTGTGATACCGCAGTCAGTTACCTCTCCAATGAACACTGTGTGGGTATCCACATCGATACTGTTACATATCTCAAGGTCGATGTATGCCAGTATGTTCACTTCAGGTATCGGGCAGCCGGAGGGAGCAAGAGTGTACGGTATACTGGCAAATTTGTCTACATCTCTTCCGCTTTTGAATCCGAAATTGCCTATGAAGGTCATATCCGCCTCTTCGCTGAGCACACCGATGCAGCACTTTCCGGTACTGCTTATCAACTCATGCGTGAATTCAGCTTTGCTTATCGAGACTGCGACCTTGACAGGATCAGCTGTTACCTGGAACACCGTATTCGATATCTGACCGTTCAGCTTATCTCCCGAGCGGGACCCTACAACGTACAGACCGTATGTAATCGTGAAAAGAGGAGTAATATCCATTATTCCAAACCTCCGCAGATTTCCCTGAGTCGAAGACCCACACTTCGCCCCAGATTCACCGATTCCTCAAGTACCTGCTCATCGGGCACATAGACTGTACGAAGTCCTTCGGAGACAAGCTCAACTTTCATACCCTCAAGCAGACCGTTCAATTCCTTTACCGCTTCACCGCTCCAGCCGTAGGAACCGAACGCGGCACCTACGAGATTACACGGTTTCAGACCGCCCAGATAATTCATACATTCGGCAACGGAGGGAAATATCCTTCCGTTGATAGTCGGGCTTCCTACGATAAGCGCGGACGCTTCGAGCACTTCAGCGGCAATATCACTTATATGAGAAGCCCTCAGCGGCATCATTATGCTGCTGACCCCTTCAAGTGTAAGGCCTTCCATAACAGCCTCGGCCATGGAGCGTGTGCTGTTCCACATGGTATCGTAAATAACAACCGCCTTCGGGCACGGTTTCTTCTGGGCCCATGAAGCCCATTTTCCAAGTATCCAGTCAATGCTGCTCCTCCATACCGGACCATGGTCCGGACACAGAAGATCTATTTCAAGTTCCATTTTGCCAAGGTTTCCAATAAGAGCAGTGACCAGGGGAGAAAACGGCAATAGAATGTTCGCGTAGTACTTCCTGGCTTCTACCTCAAGAACACTCGGAGGGAGTTCATCATCGAAACGTTCCGTCGATGCAAGATGCATCCCGAAACCATCCTGACTGAAAAGGACTTTCTCAGCGGGAAGGTAGGATACCATACTGTCCGGCCAGTGGAGCATACGCGTTTCTATGATATCAATTGTCATGTTTCCAAGGTCTATACTCTCTCCGGTTTTCACAACTTCTATGGGATCTTCTTCCCAGTGAAAGTGGGCGGCAAGGGCCCGGGAACCCATCGGCGAAGCATACACATTGTTCGGCTTGACAGCGGCCATCGTCTGCTGCAGCGATCCCGTATGGTCCAGTTCGGAATGGTTGCTGACGATTATTTCAATTTCTGATGGATCTATCACGGAAGATATCCGCATCATCATCTCTTCAAAAAACGGCTTCTTCACGGTATCTATCAGCGTGACCTTCTCTGAGAGAATAAGATATGCGTTGTAGGTTGTACCTCTTCCAGTGCTGTATCCATGAAAATCACGTACCGCCCAGTCAATTGCTCCAACCCAGTATACATTCTCCGTCATCTTGACGGCTTTGAATACATCCATCTTATCTCCTTGAGAGTTATCCCTGCGGGCTTCTATCTGGCATTCAGTCTGGTTCTCTGTTTCTCCAGGTATGCAATATGACCTATCTCTTCGTCAATAATATCGTAAACTCTTTCCTTGCCCAGCATTGGGGAGACCAGCCTTTCAAGACCCAGGAAGAAAAGAAGAGAATCCTTCTCGAACTGAATTGCAAGATCAATGATCTCTCCAGTGCTCTTATCCTCTTCAAACTTCGACGGGGATTCACCCGTCTGCTGCCTGAATACATGATTATCGGCCATGGCTTTGAGGTACAGTGCGGCTTCACAGTACGGATCAATGGCTGTCTGTCTTTTTTCATCCCTGCTGAGATCATTCCTCATGGATGCGAAGAGAGCTTCATGTCCCTTTTCCCATTCAGCAAGATCCGAAAGGAGCCTGGAAACCTCAAAATCATCTACAGCTTCCGAAGCTTTCCTGTAGAACTCCTGCCCGTTTTTTTCAATCTGCTCAGCCATTTTCAAGACTTCTTCGGCATTGAACTGATCTCCCATTTCGCTTCTCCTACTCTCCGCTGCCCGCAGCGGTATTGAATACCCTCTGTCCTAGTTCATTGTCTATCATGAACCTGCCGCCGCCCGAATCACCGATCAGCTTCAGTTTTCTGACTACTTCTCCAGCGGAAGCTTCCTCTTCAACCTGCTCTGCGACGTACCACTGCAGGAAATTATCGGTCATATGATCATTCTCTTTCCTTGCCAGTGTTACAAGATCGTTGATCATGGAAGATACTTTTCTCTCGTGATCAAGGGCAGCCTCGAAAGTGTCAAGAACTGATTTCCATTCAACAGGAGGTTTCCCGATGGCATCCAGTATCACCCTGCCGCCCCGCTCATTCACGTAATTCATGAATTTGTCTGCGTGGACAAGTTCCTCCTGTGCCTGCGCGTTCATCCACTTAGCAGCGCCGCTCATATCAACCGATTCGAAGTACATCGCCATCGCCACATACAGGTATGAAGAGTAGAGTTCTGCATTGATCTGGCGGTTGATCGCGTTCTGAATATTTTCGCTGAGCATATCTATCCCTTCCAGAGACCGTGAATACTGCAGTATTCCCTTGCGGATACAGCACCAAGATCGCCGGTGCTGAATTCGGCAACGGGGTCCATTCCCGGTTTCAGGTAAGCTCTGTAGATGCTGTCTCCTGAAACAAGCTCAACCCATTCAATGTAGTGTTCATCAGCCATGGGATGAAGAGTTGAACCCACAGTTACTCTGTAACCGCCATCGATCTTCTCGATAACCGGCACATGTTTCTCTGTTGCCATATCGGCACTCTTCTCTTCCATTTTTACCATCGGTTCTCCGCAGCACACAAGCGCTCCGGCCCCTCCGTGAGTCATCTCGACAATATTCCCGCACATCTCACACTTGTATATTTCCATTCGTTCAGTCATTTCAATAACTCCTTCTAATCCTCTTTAAGTACGTGATCGTCATATTCTATTTCAAAGCGGAGCTTGTGGTTGGCTTCCTGATTTGCAAGCCCTTTCAGAAGATCTCTTACCGCCGGGTCGGAAGCCACTCCAGCAAGAAGCGTATACATCTGATATGCAGCCTTTTCCTTTTTCATTGCGAGAATAAGAGCATCCTGATAATCCATACCGCCTGTCGGGGCAACATCCACCAGGATCTCTCCCAGTCCCAGATCCACAACAGCTGCAGTCGGAAGGAACTCGAGACTTCCCATCTTGATGTTTTCAAGTTTGTTCTTGTGCTGAAGCTCCTCTTCACTGAACTCGAGGAACATTCTCCGAACGGCAGAACTGTTCACCTGATCTGCCAGATTCGTGTAAAAATCGGCAGCGGCCTGCTCCTCGCCAATTGCGAAATCCAGTATTTCTTCAGTTGAATTGAATTCCCTCATTATTATCACCTACCAGTTTCTGGCAAGAAGCTCAAAATGTGCCTGAGGATGTGCGCAGGCTGGACAGAGGCTGGGTGCTTCCCTGCCTTCATGGATGTATCCGCAATTCTGGCAGCGCCAGATAACGATACTGTCCTTAACGAACACTTTTCCATCGTTGATATTCTTCATCAGCTCGAGGTATCTTTTCTCGTGCTGCTTCTCTGCGACAGCGATGGCTTCAAAGATCACTGCTATGGTGTCGAATCCCTCGGAGCGGGCTATCTTGGCAAATCCGGGGTACATTACAGTATGCTCGTGATTCTCGCCAGATGCAGAAGCATTGAGGTTCTCTTCCGTTGAACCTATCTTTCCAGCAGGATAGGAATCGGTAATCTCAACCTTTCCGCCTTCAAGAAGCTTGAAAAGACGTTTCGCGTGCTCCTTCTCCTGATTCGCGGTTTCCTCGAAGATCTTCGAGATCTGAACATAACCGTCCTTTTTCGCCTGGGAAGCAAAGTAGGTGTACCTGTTCCTTGCTTGAGATTCCCCGGCGAATGCCTTGAGGATATTCTTCTCTGTTTGTGTTCCTTTGATACTCATTGCAACTTCTCCTTTTCCAATTGTTCAGCACATTCGGGACATATTCCTAATATATTCATATGTACTTCCAGCACAATAAAGTTCGAAACAGTTTCTGGATCCAGCGTATCAATTTCCAATGGATTCGCGTGCACATCACAAACCCGCCCGCAAACAGTGCATTCAATATGATTATGTGCACCTGTATTATGATCGTAATGTATCTCCGAACCAGCGCCTTTGACAGCTTTGATCTGCTCCTGATCTACAAGTATTCCCAGATTTCTATAAACGGTACTGAGGCTTGTTCTGGGCAGTACCTGCCTTACAGCAGAGTAGATCTGAATTGCTGTAGGATGGCACCCCAGCTCTTCAACTGATTGGAGTATCACTCTTTTCTGCGTCGTATTCCTTCTTTGCTGTACCAGGGGCATGTTATCTCCTAATCGTAATAAGAACTATTCCTATTATAAGTACCCTCCAATAATCGTCAAGCCCTCAAAAGCCCGCAATATCTGTGTTGCATATTTGAAGAGATTGGTCAATATCTATGTGTATAGTTCTGAAATCCACGTTCCACTGAGGCGGAGGGTTAACATGGGAAGTCATTTATCGATTCTTCTGGCAACGGTACTGATATCATTTCTAAGTACGTGTTCCTCAGCGGAAACACCGGCTATTTCATCATCGGGCACTCCCCGGATAACTGAACCGGATGTAGACGAGAACGATCTTCTGGAGCTTGCTTCAGAAAACGCTTCCTTTGCGTTCGATCTGTACAGAGCACTTGGAGAGGAAGAGGGTAACATCTTCTTTTCCCCCTACAGCATTTCAGCAGCACTTGCGATGACCTATGCCGGTGCTGAGGGTACTACTGAAGCGGAGATGTCTGAAGTACTGAGATTCACACTTCCGGAGAATCGTCTTCATCCTGCTTTTAACCTGATTGACCAGAGGCTTACAGCATTGTCAGAAGAAGACAGCTCATTCAGCCTCCATATAGTGAATGCTCTCTGGGGACAGACAGGATACGAGTTCCTGCCCGAATTCCTTGGTGTGCTTGCCGGCAATTATGGCGCAGATATGAGACTCCTGGGTTTCTCCGAAGATGCTGAACTCTGCCGCGAGATCATCAACGAATGGATTATGGAACAGACCGAAGGGAAAATCGAGGATCTTATTCCTCCAAATCTGCTAACAAGCGCCACGAAACTTGTGCTTACAAATGCCATCTATTTCAAAGCGAAGTGGCTCCTCCCGTTCGATGCAATGGGAACCCGTGACAGGGATTTCAACCTGATAGATGGAGAACTGATAACGGTTGCAATGATGAATCAGGCTGAACATTTTCTAGTGGCAACTGGGGACGGATACATGGCAGCCGAACTGCCGTACAGTAACAGAAGAGCATCCATGCTGGTTATCGTTCCGGATGAAAACTACTTCTTTGAGGTTGAAGAACGCCTTGGGAACGTTTTTATCGCAGAGATCACGGACAATCTTACCGATGAAAACCTTCATCTCTGTATGCCGAAATTTGAAACAGTTTCCGCATTCCAGCTTGAAAATGTTCTCTCCGGTATGGGCATGGAGTCTGCTTTTGGAATATCAGCTGATTTCTCAGGAATGGACGGGACACTCTCTCTCTACATAGCGAGTGTGATTCATAAAGCCTTCGTTTCCGTAGACGAAAGCGGTACGGAAGCCGCGGCTGCAACTGCTGTTCTAATGCAGAAAGAGAATGGGGAATCATCGGTTGAATTCATTGTAGACCGTCCCTTCATATACCTCATCAGGGACCGCGGCACAGGTACGATACTCTTTATCGGCCGTGTTCTGAATCCCCTTGAGTAGGATTACGGGGACGGCGCAATCACGATTCTGCGGTATTTGACACCCGATATGACACTAGTATTTTTCTTCCATGTTTAAAATGTCCGCTGATTCAATTCTGCGAAGAGAACCGGTTATTCTGCTGGTAATTCTACTGCTGGCTGTTATCCTTCGCCTTCCAGTACTTGTGCGGAATCCCATTCCGGCGGGGGACGGCGTAGCATCCAACCTCGAAGCTGCCGTCAATCTCAGAGAAGGATACGGCTTCTCGACAATGAGAAAATGGACTCTATACAGCGAATCTATGGACGACTTCAGACCTGAGGGTAACAGGCAGCCGGTGATGACGCTGCTTATCTATGCTCTATTCTTTATAACAGGCCCCGGGTTCACTGTTACGCAGATACTTTCACTTCTGACAGGGTTACTCTGCCTTTTCATGTGCTGGCTCTGGGCACGAAAGAACTTCGGGGTGCTGCCTGCTTTATTTGCTCTTCTGGTTCTGTCCGTAACACCGCTTTTCATCTGGTATTCAACCCAGCCTGACAGCCTTATGCTTTTTACTGCACTGTTTTTTACCGTTCTGCTGATAGCGGATAGAGAAGCGCTTTCGTTCAGAAGAGTTATCCTTCTTGGTATCTTTACCGGTTTTGCCTATCTGACAAGAACACAGGGTATGCTCCTGGCGTTCTCTATCGGGCTCTGGGTTCTCTTTAGAGGGCGGGGAAAAAGGATACTGAAACTCCTGCTGTTCGTTACTGTTTTCATCCTCACATGCTTGCCATGGTTCGCGCGCAACCTCACTGTTTTCGGCTCTCCAACTTACACACAGGGAGGGCAGTTCCTGCTCAACGAAAACCACTGGGCAGCCTGGGAAGTAAGGGATACGGAGCCAAAGCCCACCGATATGCTAAGGCACCAGGGAGTCGGTGCTGTGGCTGCCTATCTGGCAAAGGGAACTCTGAGGGTTCTCGAGCCCATTACCACCGGGTCTCTTCACAGAGGTGAGAGTTTTGGACAGTCGTCCATGGCAGGTTTTGCAATACTTGCCCTCCTGGCACTGAGATCAAAGGATCTTCGAAAAAAGATGATACTGCCGCTTATCGCCGCGCTGCCCCCGATTGCAGCGCTGGTTCTTCACGAGCACAGCGGCAGATATCTGGCATTTTTCATCGTTATTGTTACAGGCCTGGGCTCTGCCGGGCTCCTGTCACTGAGCAGAACAGCAGGAAAGAAGATAGCCACTGCTGCCGGTGTACTGCTGCTTCTGCCGTTCTTATACCCGCTGGGACTGATTCTTTCGGAAAACTCTGTTGAGAGGGCAGCGGAAGCTCAGGAGATCTCTCAGTGGCTTGCAGAAAATGTCCAGGCTGATGAATGGGTGATTACATATCCCAATGCAGAACTGTTTATATGGAAGTACAGGCGCCCGACACTAACAATGCCCAACGATTACGAGATGCTTCTCTGGCCATGCCTTGCAGAGCATGGCGTGCGGTACATAGTAATTGACAGTTATCTTCCCTTACTCAGACCGCATCTTTCAAACAGGTGGCGGAGAACCCCAGGCGGCAGCGACTGGCAGCTGATCGATCCCCCGGATTTCCTGCATGAAGTTTACCGAAGCGAATCAGGCAGATCTATCATATACGAGATGGTTGGACATGTACCGGACGGATTCATGCACACAGACAATCTGCCGAGGGATAACATGCGGGCTCTCCCCCCTGCCGGAAATCCATGGTAGCATAACCTTCTTTTTCACACAGTCGAGTCTAAATCCCCCGCAGTTCACTCAGGAAGTAATCGCGATTCTCCTTGTCCTCGATCAGCTCACCCGCTTTTTCTCCTGCCAGGATGTACTCTTTACTCTTTGCAGAATCCCCCCCTGCTGCATACGCCCTTGCCAGAGCCTCGCAGGCAAATGCGATATCAAAGTCCCCGATACCGTTCTCAGTGCAAATGTCATGGCAGCGCCGGGCATGATGGATGGCTTCTTCTGCGCGATTGAGTACCGAATACACTCGTGAGATCTGCCATTCCCCACGCTCAAATTCGAGTGATGTACCGATCTCACCCCAATGAAAACGCGAAGCATGCGCCGCGTAGAGCATTCTGTCGTTCTCCTGCGCAGTCCGTTCCTCTTTGTCAAGCAGCTCCCAGACCAGATTAAAAAGGTTGATGGCAAACTTCCTGTGCAACTCCTGCACTGCAGACTCATCCTCTTTGTCCATTATCCCTCTCCTCTCATTCTAACTCAGTTCATATCGTATTTGCTACGATTCGGAATAAAAACTTATTACACCCTAATTGATATCTTGCCCTTATCGAAGAAAAGGTCAAGTAGAGTCAGTATAAGAAAACCCCCGATCACGGGGGTTGCTTAAACTGGCGGAGAGGGAGGGATTTGAACCCTCGGAGACGTGAATCTCATACGCTTAGCAGGCGTACGCCTTAAGCCAAACTCGGCCACCTCTCCGCGTATTGAACGGGTGCGGATTATTGTAAAGTAAGTACCGCTGGTCAAGGCACATTCCCCATCGATTGCGATTTAACTATAAATATCAGGTTATGCAGCTTTAGTATCATGACTTGCCGAGGCAGGTGTTCCTGTTGCAAATTATACATACTGCCGGCATGATTTGAGGAGCCTGAAATTCTACGGGAAGTTCAAGGATTCTATAGAGAAGGGTTTAATACAATGAAATCAATTTTGATAGTTATCGTAGTTTTAATCATTCTTTCCGTTGCATGCGGCGGGGAACCGGAAATTGAAATTGCTCCCGATTCTACTGCATCGACGCCACCGGACTCACTTGAAACTCAGGCAGCACATCATACAAGCCCTCAGGATGCGATAACCGGGGCATACAATCTTATCGATGACGCACGGTCGGTGACAGACGAGGCAAACGCAAGAATCGAAGAACTCGAGCAGCTGATGGGAGATAATTAATTGACCTTACTTATTCTGATTTCGCTTCTCCTGAGCACAGGCACGCCTGTATACAATCTACCCTCAACCACTGGATCATCGGATATCATTGTTGTGATGATGGAGGACGGGCTGCTGCCTGAAGAACCATGGGAGGGTATTACCCCCTGGCAGCGTGAAGAATTCTGGTCGCTGGCCTGCAGCGGCATGATGATACAGAGGGCTGGATGGTCCGGCTACATCATCATATGTCCCCGGGGCACAGGAGAAGAAATTCTTGAAACCGCCATGACTCTCGCTTCAGCTCAGTGTATACAGGACAATTCAGCCCTTCGCGCCGGACTGCAGCTGATCCCTGCGGCGGATTGTTCTTCAACTGTTCTTCTGTTCAGCTCCGGGGGTACCGATTCTGCTCCGGACAGACTCCCCCTGAGAACCAGCCGCTGGCTTTCGCTTGCAGGTGACACGATCATGGTGAACTCACCCGAGGAGGGAACTGCTTTCTTCTGGACCGATTTTCCAGATTCCATTCAACTGTTTTCCGCCGCCTGGAGAGGCGTCGGTACTGAGGTGGTTCCAGCCGGCAGTACTTCGGTTCATCTGGCATTCACCTGTGTTCATGGAAGCATACCATCCAACCTTTCAGGAATAAATATCGAACCCCACCCGCTTGATGAGCAGTACATTGAGACGTGGGGAAGAGCCATCTCGTATGTTGAAAACATCATTGTAGATATTTACCCTTTGCAGGAGGATTCATCGCATCTCCTCTGGATAAGGGGAAACGGAACAGATAAACCATGGAGAACCTCACCCTCTCCCCTTCCGCCTCCATCCGCTCGATACGAGGTTGATATGCTGGCTAATACGATGGAAGAGCATCCTCTCAGAGATTTCAATGCTTCGAATATCCCATATGCGGTTAAAATCGAGCTGCCGGGTTACCTTTCCAATCCTCAGCGGGGACCTGTAATGAAGGCAATTCTTGAGCGGATAATTGGAAGGGACGTTCTCTCGGGATTCGAGAATGAAATCCATTTTGATGTTGAATGCGGCATTATGGGGGATGTCTCCATCTGGCTGATAAACGGTGACGGGTCGGCAATTCAGGATGCACACAGATCGGAAGTGTTTGAAAGACTGCGTAACTCAATACTTGTTCCTCCGGGCAATACCCTGATAGGCAATGCGGTGGTCAGAGCTTCCTATCTTGAGGGGCAACAGCTTGATTCCATCGGAGTCAGGGAAGTATCTATGGAACTGATGAATATTCTCTACCCGGATCAATAACCGGGTAGAACAAAAAACGGGGTAGTGTATGAAAATCAAGAACTTTAAATGTCCTTCCTGCGGAGCGTCTCTGAAGATTAAGAAAGATCAGGACATGCTGTCCTGTCCGTACTGCGACAGTACTGTAATGGTGCCGAAATCATCTTCTCCTGTCAAACCATCAAGCCCTGCTCCAAGTCAATCTCCGATAACCACATCCTATCAGCTCTCGGAGATATTGGATACTCAAGGAATCCGCAGATCGTGCAGTAGAACTATTATATCCACGGCAGTCTCTCTGCTTTTAGGATTAGGTGTTCTGGTTTTCTTCCTTACGAACTCCTCTGATATCAGAGAGATTCTTAGAGGACCCATTGCAGCTATCACAGGAGGTTCCAGCATTCCAGTAGTTCTTGAATTCGGTGGAGAGGGCATGGGGGCAGGCTATTTCCAGGACCCTGTTCAGATATGTGTAGATCCACAGGGAAACATATTCGTAGGAGAACAGGAAACAGGCAGAATTCAGATATTCGATGAGGAAGGTAATTATACCGGACAGTGGATCTATGCTGAATCTGATGAATTCTACCTCTACTCAATGGCTCTTTCCAGAAGCGGTCTGCTATACATGGTGTATGACAACGAACTTCACATTCACGAAGCTGCTGCGGGGGAGCTTGTGGGCTCACTGCGGCATCCCGATGGATGGGGTTTCGACGACGTAGAAGTGTGTGATGACGGTAGCATTGTGGCAGCATGGTACTGCAACCGTGATGACATTATTAAATTCTCGCCTGATGGTAGCGTTGATTTTCTGCTTGAGGAGGCCATAAGCGGCCAGACCGGAGACTCGGAACTTGACACAGACCTCACTGTAGATGGGTCCGGTAACATTTTCGCATACGGTACTTTCAATCATAGCGTTTTCAAGTTCAGCCCCGATGGCAGGTTCCTCAACAGGTTCGGAAGCGACGGGGACCGGCCCGGACAGTTCACATCTCCTTCAAGCTTCTGTATTGACCCCCAGGGCAGGTTGTGGGTAAGTGATTTCGGTGATCTCATCGTTTTCGATAACAACGGGACTTACATTGATACATTCAACCCGGGCATAACACTTCACGATATGGTGATGATAAGTGGTTTCAGGCTTTATGGACTTACAAACGATGATACAGTTGTTCAGCTGGATCTTTCAGGAGTAATGGAAGGTCTCTGATTCAATACATGAGATAGAGGAAGGAATTAAATGACAGGTATATGGGAGCAATTAAAGGATATAGTTGCGATGTACGGGCTGAATGTTATTGCCGCTCTGGCCATCTTCGTTGTTGGAAAATTCGTTGCCGGCATCATCAGGAAACTGATCTGCAAGATTATGCAGAAACGGGATCTTGATGCGACTCTCACAGGTTTTATCAGCAGCATTGTTTATGCTGCTCTGATCGCGTTCGTCGTTATTGCGGCCCTTTCGAAACTGGGCATTCAGACCGCATCCTTTGTTGCTATACTGGGAGCCGCAGGACTGGCCATAGGCCTTGCTCTGCAGGGTTCTCTCTCCAATTTCGCATCCGGCGTCCTCATCATAATCTTCAAACCTTTCAAAGATGGAGATTATGTCAGCGCGGGAGGGTGTGAGGGTTTTGTAGAGGCTGTAGGAATATTCACATCATCTATCCTGACAGTTGACAACAAGCTGGTAATCGTGCCCAACTCCAAGATAATGAGCGACACCATAACCAATTACTCCGCACAGGAAACAAGAAGAGTAGATCTCGTCGCGGGTGTCAGTTACAGTGATGATATCGACCATGTAAAAGGATTACTACTGAAAATAATGGCTGAGGATGCCAGAGTGCTGAATGATCCTGCGCCGTTTGTCGGGCTGCTTGAAATGGCCGACAGCAGCGTGAACTTCACCGTACGTGCATGGGTGAAATCAGACGATTACTGGAACGTGTTCTTCGACACGAACGAGAAGATCAAGAAAACATTTGACGCTGAGAATATCTCTATCCCCTATCCCCAGCTCGATGTTCATATGGATAAGGACTGATCTTAGCCTGTCACACATGATAGATCGGAATGAAAAGGGCGGGTGAGAATCCCGCCCTTACTTCGTTTCAGTACGGGTCAGAAGCTCCAGAGGGTCTTTATACGACCGAAAGTATACTGTTCCAGAGCCATGGTCCCTTCGAACATCAACTGAGACATTGCAGTTGAGAGAGTTCCCGTTGGAGCACCGACATCGGCCTTGTTCATCAAGCCTCTGCTGACTCCGGTTTCCCACATGTACGTGTAGAACATGTTTGTTCCGCCAACCCATTCCAGCTCGACGATGACATTGTCAACTCCATTGTACCAGAACGGTGTATCGAGGGTAATGACCATCCACTCATCGGGACCGGCGGACATAACCTGCGATGCCGTTTCGTATACGAGGGTCCTGGTGCCTGGTATGTAGTTATCCTCGTACCTGTTAGAGAGTTCGGATACGGATGCCAGCCCCACGTATAGCTTGAAGTTATTGTAGTTCCCGGCTGCTGATCCGGAGGATCCGCCTCTCTGCCAACCGATCTGGCTGATGGTCATGGCTCCTGACATTTCTGAAGAAAGTGCTATCACCTGATAGCGGTTCTGAGATCCTCAAGACGCGCAGAATGGATCCATACTGGGTGTCTGGGACGATCCCACAACGACGGAAGCAAAGCTTATCCCTGTTATCAGCAATAGAAGACAAGCAGTTGCAGTTTTCATAACAACCTCCTTTGAAGAAGATAAAACATACTAAAATAGTAGGATATTGTCCAGAACCGCCATATCGATTGGAGGCGAGGAAGTTATCTGTCGTAAAGATCTATACTTATCCAGTCCGGTTCAAGTACCTGTGTACCATCTTCCGTAATCCCGGCTCCTTCAACAAAACCGCTGCTGTCAGTCTTCAGAATCCAGAACGACAGTTTCTCTCCGGAAATGGAGTGTATGATACCTATTGCCAGGATCCCGTGATTCGACAGAACTGCCTTGGCGAGAAATTCCTCTCCGCCAGCGTCGTAACACCTCTGCCACAGAAGATCTCCATTAAAGTCGTATAGCAGCAAT
>QNDS01000021.1 GCA_003644925.1 Candidatus Fermentibacterota bacterium | reverse complement strand
AGTATTTTCATGACCCTGAAATTCTCCTGTAGAAACCGCAGATGCCCCTCGCTATATCGTTCCAGTCCTTCCTCACTGCTGCTGAAGACATTATTCTGAGTTCATCAACCCTTTGCGGTTCCTCCAGCGCAATGATCTCCTCGACCCATGCCTGATGATCATCCGGGTAAAGCTGAATGCCGTCTTTTCCAACTGTATCCGCAAGTGCGGTTGCGTTGCTTGAAATGACCGGAGTACCGCATGCGAAAGCTTCGAGAGCTGGAAGACCAAGACCCTCGAAAATGCTTGGATAAAGAAGTGCTCTGGCTCCGCGGTACAACTCGACTAATGCATTGTCAGGAATACTTTTCAGCACCCTTACTCCCGCTCCCTCATCAACCGCTACTTCCCCCCAGCCACCGGCTCCAACCAGAACAAGAGGGATTTCAACACCTTTTTCTCTTGATCTTCTGTAAACATCAAGCAGGAACGGAATGTTCTTTCTTGGTACGAAGTTACCCACGTGAAGTAAAAATCCTCCGGGTTCGAGACCGAGATCTTTCATTACTTCGCAGGAGGGTGTCCCCGGTGAGAATATGCTGCACGCAGCTCCTCCAGCGGAGAATACCCTTTCGGAAGGCAATGCAAAGTAATCCATAACCCGCCGCCGGGTCCATTCCGAATTAGTCATAACTGAAGACCCGCCCTCTATCAGCCGGGCTTCCTTTTCGGCAAATGCAACGGTTTCATTCTTGTGCCATTGTGGGTTTTCAAGCGCTGAGAGATCGTGCACTGTTATAACTGATACGCTTCCCCGGGGATACTCGGGCTGTACGCCACTGTGATGGAATATTGAATTTCCTCCGGAGATTTCACGAAGCCGTCTGCTTCGCGATCTCTCTTCCCATCTCTTTCGTATGGGTAGTCTTCTGAAGAAAGGAATTTTCAGATAAAAAGGAGTATCAAGGAGAAGAGAGTTCATTTCAGGTCCGGGGACACCGGGATGCGCCGCTGGAACGTCCAGTGTGTGAAAGTCAATTTCAAGAGAATCAGCGACTCCCAGAAGGGCTTCCGCAACCGAGAGAAGATATCTGGATACTCCCCCGACTGCATGCGGAATGATACTTAGATCGAAAAGAACACGAATATCTCCGTGCCTCTCTTGGGGAGCTGTGAGGTCACTATTTCCAGATAACATTCGAGACCCATCCATTACCGATGAAATGTACGATTCTGCCGTCCAGGTTAATAACTTCCGGCTCACTTTTAAGCTCGACGCTTCCTGCAGTACCCTCTCCCCATGCAGTTACCATTGCTCCTGAACAGGACTGCGGGCCTTCGAGCTCCGCCTTACCGGTAAATTTCCAGCTTACCGGTTTGGTATTGATATCCCTCACGAAACCATCGGGAGGTTCACGCCATGCCGGCGAGCTCGAATGAGAATTATCCGCTGCGGAATAATTGGAAGAAAGCTTTCCAGCGAGTTGGAGAACTCTTTTCCAGTCCGCTTCGAGCCTCACAACTGAGCCTGTATCAGCCGCGTATCGTGCTCCGTTCCTGCAGAGCGAATTCCTTAATTCCGGCCTGCTCTCGAGCAGCCGGACTGCGGCGCAGATACCTTGAACGATACTGTCAGGTGGAACCCTTATCACCGCATCGGATGGGATGTTATTGAACGACCCTGTTGCTGTTACAATAGATGGTATACCTGCCCTCATCGCTTCTAAGAGGCTTCCGGATGTCTCTCCGCATGTCGGATATCTGACATCGAAAACATAATCCAGCGTTCTTATCCAGCTCTGATATTCGGGCTCTTCAAGTCTACCTGTTCTCACAACCCATTGCGGGAGCTCTTCGGGGTAATCTCCTCCTATCAGAACAAGCCCGGCATCCGGATAATCGATTCTGAGAAGCTCAACCGCCTCTACAATCTTATCAAGATTCCTGCCGTGATGATTAGTTCCGATCATTCCGAAAGAAAGGGGAAACGGTTTGGACAGCACTTCAAGTTCAGGAAGAGGGCTCAGTGGATGGCCTATGGTCAGAATTCTGTCATCCGGATAGGATCCCTTCAGAATGGAAGCTGCGTATGGATTAAGGCATACAGCCGAATGTGACGCATGAACAGCTCTCCCAATAAGCGGGTACTGCTTTAGCTTTCTATCGTATTGGACTGCAGGGATATTGCCGTCTGATAGATCCTTTTCCACCTTTTTTGCAGCTGGTCCGTAGCAGAAAAGAAGTTCCCTTCTGTAATCCTCCGGGGTGTCACTCTCAAGGTAGCAGTGCCTGAGCATGTGATGAATGACCGTTTCATGAAATAGAGCGGTTCCTGAGAATTTGTATAATGCCTGTACTACAGGGAAACAATGTACTGAATTACCTATCTGGAATATCCTTGCAGAAGGTAGATCATCCTCCCGCAGCCGGGCAAGAGGGATACTTTTTACACTTGATGGAAGTGAATCCGGATCGCTTCCATCTGTATACGCTACCGTCCAGTTCACAAAGCCAGACGTGTTCTCAAGCACTCTCACAGCATACGTGGCAAGACCGGTTTTCATCGGGGGCAATGGCGTTACAAGAAGCGCTTCTGTCCTTTTCTCAGGCATCGCCCCTCCACAGCCGCAGCCGCAGCTGAACGAGCTGAAGAAACATTTCCATTATGGGGGCAATCCTTACCCATGCGAAGATTCCATTCCTGTAGCTTTCGCATGATACACTGCCCGCCCTTCTCGGATAGTGAGATACCGGAATCTGTCTGACCCTGTAACCGAATTTGCTCGGGAGCAGAAGAAGCTCAAGGTCAGCCACACTGGATGACGATCTGATACTTACCTTATCGAAAATGACACGCCTGAACAGCTTAAAAGATGCATCTACATCCTTGAATCCGCCGAAAAAGAACAGGTATGTAAGTGTATTGTAGGCGAATGAATACATCAACCTCATCAGAGGATCCTGTCTGTTTCGTCTAAAGCCTGAGATCACGTCTGCGTCATGCCGGATATTCCAGAGCATTCCAAGCTCATGAAGGTCGAACTGTCCGTCACAGTCTGTGTAAAATATCCATGTCTTCGATGAAGAGGAGATGCCTGTTCTAACAGCACTTCCGATGCCCCTGTTCTCTGTATGTCTTACAAGCTTCACACCCTGATATCTACGCGTGAGTTCTTCCGCGATAATCGCTGTTCTGTCCGAAGAGCCATCGTCTACGACAATTATTTCCCATTCGACTTCCAGCGTACGGAGCACTTCAATGGCTGTTTCAACCATGTACTCGACGTTTTCCTCTTCATTGAATGCCGGAAATACAACCGACAGGCTTTCAGGATTCTGATCTTTGATGGGTAATCCCCCCGATGATTTTTGCTGTCTGGAAACATATCAGGGTAGAAAATAGCCCAAAAGCGACTCGAAGTCTACCGAATGGACGATGATGATTGAAGGTGTTTGATGTCAGGCGGAGCTGTTGAACGGAATCGGTGTTTCTTTTCCGCAAAGCACCAGACAGCCGCTTCCTGCCGCCTCTACAGCCCATTCCAGGGCAAAATTCACATGGCTTCCGGCGTCTTCATTTCCCGAAAGCAGCCAATTGCCGTCCTTTCCGGCATAATCGCTTCGCAGATGTTCCTTTTCCATAACAAGTATTGAATACCTGCTGCCTTCTGCGCCGAACACGCTGATTGAAAGAATCCCTGCCCCGGTACCGGAAACCGGTTTCCAGCTTCCACCATTCTGATTAATTGAATACAGTACTTCAGGAACAAGGTGCCTGAACGAACCAGCAACATAATTCATGATAACCTCCGCAACTGTTGTATGAGGTTATATAGCATGATAGAGAAGTAATGTAAACACCTGTTTACTACTACATCTTAACCACTCTGACAAAACCAGTATTCCCCCCAGATGCTCCGCGGATAATGTAGTTTCCGGCAGGAAGCTCGTTTCCTTCCGAATCGCATCCGTCCCACAAAAATGAGTCTCCGCCGTTTCCTTGAAGTATCCTGACCATGTGACCGGATACATCATAAACGACAAGCTGACCAGGAAGCGGATCAGCATCAACCAGAATCGAAACGCTTTCCAAAAAGGGATTCATGGAAGGTGAAAGAGTAATCTCGCTCAGGTTAACCGTTTCCTCTGATTCCTCTCCGATTCCGAGCCAGTTATGATCAAACCAGCCCATTACTATGTAGTAGGCGTTGGGATGAACTTCCGGATAGTACGCATTCCAGATGGCGAAAACGTCACCAAGCTCGTTGGTTGTAACACTTAGAACGCTTAACTGCTCAGGATCCTCATCCGAGTAATCGTATGCAGAATATGGCTCTTCTATGAAATCACCGTTCTGGTCAATGATCGCAAATTTGATATGTCTCGGGTAATCCTGCTCAGATTCGATCCAGAGAAGATAGAATCTATCACCCGTTGGAGTAGGAAGGATAATCTGAGAGGTGGAGCTGAACAGAGGAGCCCAGATCTCCTGATCACTTATCAATACTTCACCGGATTCGCCATCTATCTTACACAATGTGAGGTAGTTCCAGCTTCTGCTTACTTTAAATAAGCAGTATACATCACCTTCATTATCAAGTGCCATCCTGTATGAAGAGTTGAAGTGATTAAGATCCTCAATCAGGCTGACAGTAGGTACTGTGACATTTCCATCAAGATCGTACTGGATGTAATCCGGCCACTGGTCTTCTCCGCGGAAGACAATATGAACACGACCACCATCTACAAGAACACGCTGCCCGCCAGTACTTGCGGGTATGGTATCGCGCCATATCTCACCAGCTCCGGGCTCGAACACTCCGTAACACACTCTATCCGATGTTCCATCCCAGATTTCGAATACGGAGTGTATCCTGCCAAGTGAATCGCTTGAGGAATTAACATTTGGGTAATTCACCCAGGGATCGGGAATATACAGACTTGTGGGTACGGCTTCCTCCCCATCATGTTCCCGGACTGTGTAATACGCGGGGCTTCCCTGACGCCAGGTGACAACGATGCTATCCCCATTAAAAAGTGTACTTATGGGATATCCCGACCATTGATCATTTGATATCATTGTCTCTGGATAAATTAGAAATCCATCCGATTTGTAAACCTTGTACCCAACCCTTGTATCCTGATTGAAATCAGACCAGGCCTGATGAAGAGTGTCGGTTCCGGTCACCTGAAGTGTTTTGTACTGACCGCTCATATAACTCCACATATCCACTGTGATGATGGGAAAGCTCCACCCCGGCGCGTGTGTGACCAGTATGGAGCAGGAAAGAATCATTGCTGACAGCATCATTCCTCCAGAAGAACACCGGTACGGGCAGCATCATGCTGACACTGCGGCCACGGAGAATAACCAGGGTCACACTCGCCGAGTTCCCAGATGTGAAGGTAATTATCCATGGTTCCGAACACAACCTCAACATAACCGTCGTTATCTATGTCAGCTATTACAAAACTCCCCCATAGTGGCCAGGGAAGAGTGTACGGAAAACCGAGAGTGGAAAGTGGGTCAGCAGCATAGTCGAATGCCATCACTAACCCTTCCCGAGTCCCTACGAGCAAATCTGCCTTGCCAATATCATCCAGATTTCCAAGCGCAGGAAATGGTGGTCGAATTGTTGCAGAAGGTGGATATACATTATCACCCCAACCAGGTACAAGATTGCCATTTTCGTACCAGGCAATCGTCTGGTTCTCGGCGTTGGCGATTACTCGATCCGCCTGACGTATTGGAAGTTCCCAGTCCGCCATAATGCAGCAGAGTACATACTCTGATGTCTCATCAGGAGAATCACACTCAAGTGGAGTCGAAATATCATCCGGGTTGAGAAGGAATACAGGTGAAAATTCTGAATCGGATTCCTTTCTCGAAAAGGCTATGCGGTCTCCGCTCATGGGAAGACTGCCAGCTGCTGGTATCCCGTAGAAATCACCATCGAAACACTCCTCGGAATAAACCTCCCCGGTTTCGTAATCGTAAAGGTGAAGCCAGCTTTTCCAGGATGAACCAAAGTCATTAACCGTTCTGCTGATGATTATCTCATCGGGACCTGTGCCGTTCAGATCACAGGCACTCACCCAGGAAAAGGGAACAACCTCCGATGTGCTTTCAAGGGCAACATTGTCCAGCACCTCCAGAGCACTATCCTGCACTCGGAAGATGTAAAGGTTGTCAAGGATAACAACTGCAATCTCATCCCTGGGAATCTCCTCCGGGTTTTCAGGCTCAAGGTCTGCAAGGCAGACCGTCTGAGGACCCATCCAGGAATTGCTCTCAGGATGCGGGAAGGAATAAAGAAGTTCTCCGCTGGTGCCGCTGAAAACGAACAGTGAATCCCAGCCATCTACTATTACCTCGGGAAGCCTGTCTCCGCATACATTGCCGATTGCCGGAATTGATGGTGTATGGACATAGGGACGATTGTATCTGTATGGATTTGTAACCCACATTGGTGAGGATGGATTATCGTATTGATAGGCAGCTATCAGAAAATCCCCCGAGGTAATCACTATCTCCATGTCACCGTCTCCATCGAGGTCGGCAAGGGCAGGAGACTGCACCCAACCGAAGGTTCTGACCGGCCAGCCATCCTCGTTCGGATAGAAATCCATCACATCAATAACCGCTTCCGCAGTATTGTTGCCCCGCCATGAGTCAGGCGTGTTCTCCTGGGGATCGGCTTCTGCGGAAAGGTGTATCTCACCCGAAACACCCGAAGGCGGATTATGCCAGACGAACTGAAGCATCTCTTCCTCACCCGGATCAAGACCGGTGCATCGGGCCCATGAAGTCCAGACTTGCCCATTGTAGGTTATCTCAAGGGATGATTCAAAATATCCGGACGCAACCGCGCCGGCATTCCGTACGGTAACCTGCAGTTCGGGTTCACCCGAACCGCCGCTAAGGGAAAGGGTCGGATACCTGTTCATCGCAAGGTCTGCAGGGCTTACAATGAGGTCGCAGCAGTCCCGGAACTTGACCCTGTCACCTATGTCTACAGCCGGATCTCCAAGGAGGTTGAACTGTGCAAGTTCATTCCTGTTCCAGAAATAATAAAGATATTCCAGTCTGCTCCTTTGAACAGCATCTCCAACTCGTGTAAGCCCGTTGCAGTATATTGCTTCAAGAATGCCCCTGCCGTAGAAATCATAAGAATCTGTGCTGGAAGAATTACTCCCGGCGAAAACTGCTATGGCTCCGCAGTCCGTGTTCTTTATGAAGTCTTCTGCCATACAGTCAGACTGAAAATCGTAGGGAGGGATTGTATCAATATTGGAACACAGTTCCGGATGGACATTAAGATAACCATGTTCATCTTCAGTATGATTGAATGTTCCGGCACTGCAGCAGAGCATCAGCAGAAAAGGATGCCAGTGCCCCTCAAGGGGATCAAGAGCGAGAACATCATCATCGTCAAAGGTAGAATCCCGTGCGCCAAGCCTACGCAATTCCCAGTCCAGACCGGCTGAAAACATGTGAAAATCTCCATGATCGGTATAGAAAGCAATCTGTGAACCTCTTTCGAAGACCGTCTGGCAGGCCACAATCCATTCAGCGCTGGTCATTGCGCTTCCATCGGGATTGGGTGGATCCGAATTAATAGTGTCATCGCCGTCCCCGCAGTAATAGTTATCCCATTCGTAACCCAGCCACTGCCTGAATGTATCTGTCCATTCAAAACCGGGGGACCAGTCATCTATACCGTTGTCAGGTAGACCATCTTCATGAGTGCCCGCAAGCCTGGTTAGGTATCTCCTGTAAGCAGGACCGGGAAGATCATCTGCAGACTCGTATTCGACTATGAGATCAAGCATATCCTGGAGGTTGTCCGTTTCTATGGCTGGAATCCTGCCTACGATCATGTCCGGAAATGCTGTTATTGTTTCCCGGGAATCACCGAAACAGACGTACCACTCATCATTGGCAAAGCCATGGCTCCCGGATTCCCTTGATGGAAGCAGCCAGGAAGGATAAGTTGTGCATGATGCATCTTCATGATCACCGATGAGAAGAAGATAGACAGGTCGGTGTCCGGGATTGCTCCAGTCCCAGAGAAGTTCAGTATAGTCCCTGATCAGATCGGGAGTGGGGTACGGTGGAGAACCGCCCAGCTGATCAAGTATGTCATCAACATTTGCAATGAGAACATCAAAACCGTTCAGTTCAGCTCGGTACTCCGCAAAATCATCTATCCATTCTCCATCAAGACCATCCGCAACTATTATCACATAGTCAGGTGTGAACGGTGGCGGATTTGACAGATTCTCATGCCGGAAGACTTCTCCTTCACCGGGTTCAATATAAGTGTAAGATGGTGTATACCCGATGAGCCTTTCACCAACCAGCCTGTCGTAATAACCCAATCCCGCATAGCTCCATACTGGATCAGCGCCTTCGAAGTTTATGTACAGTTCAATATCACTCCACACCCTCAGGCTGTCTTCTGAAGCCAGGTACTGAACCGGATATACATCAACAACTGCAACCCGCTGGTCACGGAGCCTGAACTCACCCGAAAGAACTGCCTGAGCCTCAGGATACCATTCAGAGGAAGCATAGGCTGATGAATCCTTCCTGAAGAATTCCTTTATCCAGGGAGTATGAAGACTGTCTGAAACAAGGCTGTCAAGCGGAGCGGGATAGACCGGAAGGCAGTTTATCACACTCATGCAGCCGGTTGAATAATCCAGCGTCAGGTCGGATTCATCCGGAATTGCAATGAAGCAGGTTACAACGGGCAATTCGGGGTACCCGACTTCCACCATTGGACGTGTACCGGGTGTTCCCTTGAACCTAAGGTAGTCTGTTCCGTCATGTCTTACCGTATCCGATTGAAGTCCAAGAAACTCAACGTCAAAACTTATAAATTCGTCAAGGGTTATGTTGTGCATTGTTGCCGGTTCTGAACCTGCGGGGCAGCCCGCGCCGAACTCAAGCCACCCGGCAGAGGAGGGGTTTGGAATAGCAAGAAATACTGTCAGCAGTAATGGAATCGAAAGTGATTTTGAAAGGCACATTTTACCCCAACCGTATGGATATAAACCGTTATTAGAGAATCAACACCTAAGTTGAGGTCAATCCTCTGTACTTTATTGGTATACTCGCAGTTGTAAATCAAGTCAAGATGGTTGTAAATGGAATGGGAAAGTAAATACCTGTTTGTAATTCTACTCCAGCCTGTCACGGAGTTCGTAAAGTATTTCCAGAGCTCTTCTTGGGGTCAGAGAATCCGGGTCTAGATCTCTGATATGTTCCAGCAGGGGATTAGTTTCTTGAGGCTGTGGCTCTGACAGACTGAGTTCAAGCTGATCATCTCCAGCCACTCCTGACATGAGGTGTCTGCCGGCTTCCAGGTCTGAAAGCACCTTCCGTGCTCTTCTAACCACCTTTCTCGGCACCCCGGCCATCGAAGCGACATGTATCCCGTAGGATTCATCCGTGCTGCCCTCTTCGATGTTGTATAGGAACACTACTTTTCCTCCGGAATCCTTCACTTTTACATTTACGTTCCAGACTGCAGGCAGAAGATTGGCAAGTGCAGTAAGCTCATGGTAGTGGGTTGCAAAGAGAACGAGCGGTCTGTGTTTATCACTGTTGTGGAGATATTCCACCATAGCCCAGGCAAGGGATAATCCATCGTAAGTGCTCGTTCCACGGCCTACTTCATCGAGAATAGCAAGGCTTGAAGTGGTGCTTGAATTCAGAAGTGCCGCGGCTTCAGCCATTTCAACCAGAAATGTTGATTGACCCCTTGTAATGCGATCCTTTGAGCCTATTCTCGTAAATATCCTGTCCACGGGAGAAAAGACCATCGATTCAGCAGGGACGAATGATCCTGCCTGCGCCAGTATGACAAGCAGAGCGGCCTGACGGAGATAAGTTGATTTTCCCGCCATATTCGGGCCCGTTACAAGAAGTATCCTTCTCCCCTGATTCAGTACGATGCTGTTTGGAACGCACTCTCCCTGTGGAAGCAGCTCTTCGAGCACAGGATGCCTGCCGTTCGTAATGGTGATACCGGGAATATCTGACAATTCGGGTCTTACATAACCTCTTTCCGCCGCAATTGTGCTCAGTGATGAGAGTACATCAAGTTCAGCAAGTATTCTGCCTGCATTCCTTATACCGTCTACACTTCGGGCTACTTTCTCCCGAAGATCGCAGAATATCTCCTGTTCGATCCTTTCGATCTCTCCTGCGGCATTGAATATCCGCGATTCAACCACCTTCAGATCAGGTGTTATGAAACGTTCAGCGTTTACAAGGGTCTGTTTTCTTATGTAGTGCTCCGGGATCTTATCCAGATGGCTCTTCGATACTTCAATATAGTAACCGAATACCCTGTTGTTAGCTATTGTAAGATTCGGGATGCCGGTTTTCTCCCTCTCCTCATCCCTCCTGGATTTTATCCAATCATGACCTCCGGACTGTACGGCACGGTATTCATCAAGCTCCTTCGAAACACCTTCCCGCACCACACCGCCATCAATCAGTTTCGCAGGAGGCAGGTCCACAATAACTGAATCTATAAGCCTGCCTGTTTCGGAAAGAAGATCTGCTGATGCAATTCCGGAGAGTATCCGGGAAGGTGAATCCTTCAGAATATCAACAATACCCGGAAGCTTCGCGATCGTATCCGCTATCGCCCGGAGGTCTCGAGGGGCTGAACGAAGTGTACCAAGCTTTCCAGCCTGGCGCTGCAGGTCAGCCGTGCCGTCCAGGATATCCATCAGTTTCGCGAGGGTCCCCTTGTTTTCCATGAGCCATTGCAGCGCATCGTATCTGTCGGATATTTCATTTATGTCCCGCGCAGGAGAGGAGAGCCATTTGCGCCATTCTCTCGCTCCGGCAGGTGTCTTTGTGGAGTCTGTTATGTCCGAGAGTATTCCGGATTCTTCACCGGGTGAGGCTTCTGTAATATTAAGCGAACGCGCACTGCCCCTGTCTATTATCAAACTGTCGTCCCGTCTGTACATACCGTTGAAACAAAGGTGGGATACATCCATCATCTTCGTATCCCGCACGTAGTTCAAAAGGGCTCCAAGCGCGCAGAGAGCGGGACTGCCGGACTCCATGCCAAGTCCTTCAGAAGTTGAAATGTCAAGCATGGACTCAACGCTGGATTCAGCTGTACTCAAATCGAACTTCCATGGTTCAAGTTCCGTAAGTTCGCATCCTGCGGGCGGTTCAATTCTATTACCCTCAGGCAGCAGTATCTCTGAGGGCGCCTTTCTTGCGATTTCTACAGGCAGAAGGTCACTGTTCATCTCAGTTGCCTCTATCTCACCGGTCGAAAGATCGCAGAATGCGAGCCCTCCCCTCCTGTTAACGACAAATGCCGAACATAGGAGAATAGTTCTGCGTTCATCCAGGGCGGAACCGCTTACAAGCGTGCCCGGAGTAATAACTTCTATAACGCCCCGTTTCACCAGACCCTTCGCCTTTGCCGGGTCTTCGGTCTGTTCGCATATAGCCACCCTGTAACCGGCTTTTATGAGCTTCGAGAGGTAACCGTCTAGTGCGTGGTACGGGAAACCGGCAAGAGGTATCTTCTCTCCGCTCTCCCTGCTTCTGCCCCTTGAAGTAAGGGTTATCCCGAGGACTTTTGAAACTGTTTTTGCGTCTTCAAGAAACGTCTCGTAGAAATCTCCCATTCTGAAGAGCAGTATCTCGTTCATGTGTTCAGCTTTGATCTGAAGGAACTGCTGCATCATCGGGGTTTTCATGATTCGAGCAGCTCCATTGCGCTCTCTGCCAGATGATACGGCAGTATTCCCTTCCTGCAGATCTCACTGTTTCGCGGGCAGGAGCTGCCTCCATGTACATGACACGGTCTGCACTGCACCCCGCTGGCCATATAGTTTCCCTTCCGGTCCGCTCTCCAGAAACCCAGGGAGGGTGATGTGGATGTAAATAGCACCAGAACAGGAACATTCAATGCTGAGGCCAGATGGGCGGGGCCGGAATCCGGGGAGATCAGCAGATCCAGTGTTTCAATTGTATCTATAAGACCTTCGATTCCATTCCCGCCGCAGTATACATCGATATTCCCTCTGCCTGTTGATTGGGCGATCCTTAGAATCAGTTCCTTATCCTCCACTCCGCCGAGAAGGGTGATCCGGGCGCTGTGCAGGTCAGAAAGAAGCCTGGATGTTTCGGAAATGACCCCGGATGGAATTGATTTTATATACCAGCGACCTCCAGTCACTATTCCGATCCTGAGGCCTTCCCTGCGGCTTATTCCCCTTTTCTCAAGAACAGGGTCCTGAGTGCTCGTAAAGCCGGCGCATTGCATGAATTCCCGGCTGCGAAGGGGCATTTTTTCAGCCCTTTTATCCATAACCTGTTTTCTCAGCTTCCTGTCCATCCGGAATCTGCCTGCAACCTGTCTTCGGGCAGTCGCAATACGAGAAGCTATGTTATTCTGAAGATCTACGATCAGATCAGGTGATATCCCCGTGATCAGCTTTCGCAGAGCTAACGGACCGGCATCCCGCGCGGGCGCTGCCGGATGGATATCCCCGGGCATTCGCGCAACTACAGGTTCATATTGCTCAGCCGTAACAAAGACTACTCTGTGGTGCTGGGAAAGCGCAGACGCCGCAGGCTGGGCCAGAACTACATCTCCGAGAGAATGAAGACGGATGATTACAGCGCTATTGGCCTGAGAACTGCATGTCATAGAGAAGTCTGTACTTACCATTCAGTTTAAGTAATTCAGTGTGTGTCCCGCTTTCAACTATCCTGCCGTTTTCTATGTAAAGAACCCTGGTAGCTTTTGTGATAGTACTGAGCCTGTGGGCGATTATCAGTGAAGTCCTGCCCTCGATGAGACCGTCAATAGCCTTCTGCACCTGACGCTCGGAATGTGTATCCAGGGCTGAGGTCGCTTCATCGAAAATAAGAATATCAGGATCCTTCAGAACAGCTCTTGCTATAGCCAGACGCTGCCTCTGTCCACCGGACAGTCTGGCCCCTCTCTCCCCTATAACAGTACTGAAACCGTCGGGGAGGTCTTCTACGAATTGCAGAGCGTTAGCTACTTCCGCTGCCAGTTTTATTTTCTCTATCGGGATGCTCTCTTCTCCATAGGCGATGTTGTTCCTTACGGTATCGTTGAAAAGAACCGTCTCCTGTGTGACCACACCAAGATTCCTTCTCAAGCCTTCAAGGTCGATTGCCCGAAGATCACTGCCGTCTATCAGAACTGAACCGGAATCAGGATCGTAGAAACGTGGAATGAGATCTGCGATCGTGCTCTTGCCCCCGCCGCTAGGGCCCACCAGGGCGATTATTTCACCTTTATCGAGAGAGAATGATACATCAGTCAGAACAGGGATTCCGGTTTCGTAGCTGAAACATACATCCCTGAATTCTATTCTGTCGGCAAAGGAATCGAATGGCACCGGATCAACCGGCTGTTTTATTACCGGCTCCAGGTCCATCAGATCGAAAACCCGCTCTGCCGAAGCTATGCCTGTCTGTATCCTGCTGTTGGCGGTGCTGATTATTTTGATCGGTTTCATCATCGATAGTGATGCAGCGAGGAAAACGAGAAATCTACCTGTAGACAGAGAGCCTCCAGAGAGGACGGCGCTTCCTCCATACCACATAATGAACCCGCTCGCAATTGCCCCCATGATCTCCGTTACCGGGCTTGCAAACGCTCTCTCCCGCTGCAGGGACGTTTCCGTTCTCCTGTGAACATCAAGTATACCGGCAAACCTGGATCCCTCGAATTTCTCCATCGAAAAGGCTTTGACAATCCTGATACCGAATATCGTTTCCTGGAGAAGTGCTGAGAAATCCGACAGTTTCTCCTGTGAATAATGGGTCTTTTTTCGCAGTCTTCTGCTCAGAATGAGAATGAAAAGCATTGCGGGCGGAAAAACAAGAAGTGTAATAAGAGCAAGACGCCAGGAAGCCCAGAGCGCCAGGCCAAGGTAAACCAGAAGAAGCACGAACTGCCTCGGGACGCTCATCATCATTTCAGTCATCGCCCAGTTCATGTTCCCCACATCGGAGGTGAATTTTGCCATTACATCTCCGGATCTGACAGACGTATAGAACCCCATATCAAGCTGCAGCAGATGATTGTACAGGCTGCCTCTGATGCTGGCAACAACTCCCTGTTCCGCTCTTGAAAGAAAAAAGACCTGCATGAAACCGAGAAAATTCTTCAGCAGCACTATGAAGATCAGTCCGAGGACAATAACTATCAGTACCTGTTGCGGATCAGATTCTTTGAATGTATCTCTAAGTCCCTCCAGAAGCTCTCCTCCTGCAGAATAAACACCCCGCGGATGCAGCGAGATAATTTCTGAGCCGAGGTTACTGAAGGCTTCACCTGTGTTCTGCCTGAGTGAGGGCAGGAAGTCGCATTTTTCCGTAGCTGTATCAGTTCTTGAGAACACATTATCAAAGAGAGGCAGGATCATACCCAGTGATGCGCCGCTGAAAACAGCAAAGAGAACCATGCACAGCATGGCCCCTGTCATCCACTTCCAGTAGGGGCGGAGATACGATAGAATTCTTAGTATTGTACTTTTCTTTTTCATGGTAGACACTATCTTCACAATAAATCATGTTCAGGTCAAGTAATGGAAGCTGGAACAAGATAGGGTGTTTTGGGTATATTACCTGTGAAGATACTGATCCCGACCCCTGGAAGGTGTATTTTGACTGGAAGAATAATAACGACCAAACGTACGGAAAAAGATCCAAGATCAGATTCCGAACTCATGATCGACCTCTGCAAAGGCGATGAGGATTCGTTTTCTGAAGTGATCAGAAGGTTTCAGGCTCCTATATATTCAATGCTGATAAGGATGCTTGGAAACGAGGAGGATGCTCAGGAAATGCTCCAGCTCACCTTCTGCAGGGTCTATAGATACAGAGACAAATTCGATACTGATAGAAAACTTGTCAACTGGATATTCACGATAGCAAGCAATCTTGCAAAGAAGGAATGGCGCAGGAGGTCAAGATGGATAAATGTCCCGCTTGAGCATGCCAACCTTACAAGCCCCGGCAAAACTGCACCTCATTACAATGCCGGAAGAGTTGAACTCCGGGCATCGATAGAGGAAGCAGTCGGCAAGCTGCCTCCCCATTACAGAGAACCGTTCATTCTAAGAGAACAGGAGCAAATGTCGTACGAGGATATTGCGGATATCCTCAATATCCGCTTAGGAACTGTAAAATCAAGGATAAACAGAGCCCGAACAAGGCTTAGAGAGCTGCTTGATGATGTATGGGAAGAGTGGAAATGAACTGCACTAACGCCTTTAAAATAATCAGTCTTGTTATCGACGGTGAAGCTTCTGAATACCAGAAAAGACTTCTTGATTTCCACCTTCTAGGCTGCAGTTCCTGTAGAAAAGCCATGAGCATGTGCAGGGATATATCGGAGATTGCCGGAAAACTGCCCGCACCGGTCCCTCCAGAGGATCTTGAAAGTAATATCAGAGAAATGCTGAAGACAAAAGCCGATATCAGCCATCAGGAACACAGGTTTCGCAGCGCATTTCTTGCCTTTCCCGCTGTAGCTGCCCTGCTGATCTTCGCTCTTGCTGTACTTCCTCTATCCACAGAACAGGAATTTATCACTGAAACGCAGGGTATCGCGATGTCCGTGCACGAATCGAAAAGCGCTGATATCCATCTTTCTCAAAAATCAGCCATCAGAACAGCTCCCCTCTCTGATTACTCCAGGCAGGCGAGCCTGATCTCCTTTTAGATACTATGATTCCATTTATCTTAGCGGTTATGGTGGGAGTGGCAAATACTCCTTCCGTCATGGATCAGGTACACACTGTCAGAATCGAAACGGCTTCGGGTACGATAGAACTCTCAACAGCGGTTTCAATCTCGCCTAACCATGCAGTAACGCTCTGTATATTTTCCTCTGATAACTCCGTAACTGTTGAAACATCTTCCGGTATTCTATTTCCTGATTCCTTCATTGTATCACCGGATCTCGGCATGGTCATACTGATTTTCGAAGATGACGTCTTCGACACCTATCAGATTCCCTCCGATATCGTACCGGAAATAGGAGAAAGACTTACCATAATCGGCCATGGGTTAAGCGGAATACTCGCTGTTGAGGGAAGAGCAAGGGAACAGTATCCGGATGGATCATTCCTTCTCTCTTCCGATCTCCGGGACGGGCTCATGGGCGCTGCTGTTTTCAACAGCAACGGTGAGTACGTTGGTATCATCACAGGGATGATAAGACCTGATCGTCAGTTCAACGAATCCGATGCGAGAGATTATCTTGTTCTCTATCCCAGTAGAATCTGGTACATGTGGGCAAAACTGATTGTTCTCTCCGAAGAATACACCGAGCACTCCTTCGGTGTAATCACTCGTTCCACCATATCCCTTACCTGCTCCAGACCTTCGGGAATACACATTGTCTCTGTCTCTAATGGAAGCAGAGCATGGGAAGCGGGATTGAGACCGGGCGACCTGATAACACACATTGACGGCACTCCGGTTTATCAACCGGAAACGCTCAGAGGTCTTCTGATCCTGTCAGATCATATTCTCGAGGCTACAATACTCAGAGATACTTATGAAAGAATCATCCCGATTCCGCCATTCGAGCAGAACTGAATTCTATTTTACAAGGATAAATACAGATTCGTTATCCGGGGAACAGATAACAGCCCTTTCTCCGTCATTGCTTACGTCAATACTGGAGGGCAGCCCATAATCCATCGTTCTCATTTCGATCTGTCCGCTTTCAGATACTATTACCATTCCTGTTCCCGGACACGAAGCGTATGCGAATATCCCGTCGGGGGTTGAAGCTGCGGCAGTTGGGATGACGGGGAACGTAATCATCCGATATAGTGTGCAGGTCTCCGATTTAATAAACCAGAGTTCGTTGCTTCCGTCGACTATTGCACAGATGTATCCTGAAGGACCAGGAAAAAGGTCGTACACTTCACCTGGAACAGATAGATGTCCTATCTCAACCCATGTATCGGTATCGTACCCGGTAATAAGGCCGTTACCGCCGTCAGCTATGTAAAGAATGCTGTTTTCAGCAGAGGCGATACCCATGCAGCTTTCTATAGTCATATCCGGTACAACGGATGCTTCCCCAGTTGCCAGGTCTATCATTCCAATACTGTCGTTATCCATGGAAACCCATGCTGCATCACCCCCGGTGGATACCGAAACGTAACTGCATTCGGCAGTTATTTTTATAGGGTCTTCGGTGAATCCGCCTGATAGATTCACAGGATGAAGAAGAGAACCGGTAAGAACATAACCGAAACCATCCACATCACTGTCCGCAATATCATCTATCTCCATACCCAGATCGATTACGGCCTTGTTCTCTCCGTTAACTATATCAACGATGGCAAGGCTGTTCCCGGCGGCAACAAGAGCAATATCGTAATCGGGCATACATTTACATATAGAAGGTGATCCTATGGCAGCAAAGGATATCTCTGCGTCGATCTGGGCGGGAAAACCCGGTATGGCGGGTTCATCCTCACCGAAAATGCACGCAAGCGATAAAAGCAGCCATGCAGTGATAATTAGCAGAGCCGGCATACGCACGAAATAGCTGATATTCCTTTTCACTTCCGTAACCTCATCTCAGTAGCACCATTGTACCGCTCTTAACCTGTAATCTGTATCCTTACATCACGCTTCCGTGGACGATTATCATGATCAACAACAACTATCTGCTGCCAAGTTCCCAGGAGAACTCTGCCATCCACTACAGGGAGCGTGATTCCCGGACCCATAAGGGAAGCTCTCATGTGCGAAAACCCGTTGTCATCACCCCATGTTTCCGAGTGACGGGATCTGATAGTCCTTGGAATGATCTTTTCGAACAGTTCCTTCATATCCTCAACCAGTGCCGGCTCGTACTCGATAGTTGTAACCGAAGCAGTTGAGCCTATCACGGTCACCGCTGCAAGACCATCCTGAATACCCGAAGCGGAAACTATGGATTGAACCTGATCTGAAACATTGATTATATCCGAAAAACCGACTGTCGATATCGTTATCGTTTTGCCATAAACCATTCGCGCATCCCTTTCTTACCGTTCATCGGGAGATTCAGAGTAACAGTCACTAAGACTCCTCTCAAGAAATCTACTCCTTGCCGCTCCAGCAGAATGTACAGAGTTTTTCCTCCGGAAGACCGATGGCTTCGATCAGGTCGTCCAGCCTCTGGTAGGAAAGAGATGTAAGTCTCAGCCTCTTTCTGATACGCTCTATCATCTCCGCATAGTCCAGCGAATCGGGATCGAGATATGCCTCCGGGACCGTTTCGCCGGTTCCCTCAAGCTCTTTAATGGCTCTCCTGGCTGCAAGATCCATCAGTGAACGGGATCTGGAGAAGTTAAGATATTTGCATCCAAAGATCAGCGGCGGACATGCAGGTCTCATGTGCATCTCGGCTGCTCCGGCATCGAACAGTCTCTTAACTGTATCCTGAAGCTGTGTGCCCCTAACAATTGAATCCTCACAGAAAAGAAGCCGTTTGTCCTGTATGAGTTCCCGGATAGGAATGAGCTTCATTCTTGCAACAAGATCCCTCTGCTCCTGTTTCTGAGGCATGAAACTCCTCGGCCAGGTCGGTGTATACTTCACAAATGGTCTTCGGTAAGCTATACCGGCGTAATTTGCATACCCGACTGCATGACCGGTTCCTGAATCCGGAATACCCGCTACCATATCAACTTCAGTATTATCACGCCTTGCAAGACATTCACCACAGCGGTTCCTGACGTCCTCAACGTTTATTCCTTCGTAGTTTGAAGCCGGAAAACCGTAGTAGACCCAGAGAAATGCGCATATACGCATCTTCTCCCCCGGGGCTTTCTTTTGTTCGAATCCATCCGCGGTAACCAGTACTATCTCTCCTGGTCCGAGTTCATTAATGAATTCGTATTCGAGATTGGGAAATGCGCAGGTTTCAAAAGTAACAGCAGTAGCATCACTCTTCCTGCCGATGGATATGGGTGTTCGTCCAAGTTTGTCTCTTGATGCGTATATACCCTCGTCCGTAAGAAGCAGAACTGAACAGGAACCGGCAATTGATTCCTGCGCTCTTGCAAGGCCAGCAGTAAATGAATCCTCCTGATTTATCAGCATAGCAACGACTTCAGTGGGATTTACCTCACCGCCAGTCATTTCGCTGAAATGACCCGTTCTGTTCTGAAATACAGTGTCCACTAAATCACCGATATTACTTATCATACCAACTGTAACAATTGCGTATTTACCAAGATGTGAACCTATTATCAGCGGTTGATCTTCATAATCACTTATAACACCAATCCCCATGGTGCCATCCATGTCATTTATATCGTCCTCGAATTTTGATCTGAACTGGGCATTTGTGATATCATGAATTACTCTGTGGATTCCTTCATCGCTCTTAACAGCTAGTCCACCGCGCATGGTACCGAGATGAGAGTGGTAGTCTGTTCCATAGAACAGATCCGAGGTACAGCTGTTCTTTGAGACAACACCAAAAAATCCACCCATGAAAAGCCTCACAATCCATATTGTTAAATTGTATTCTGTAACTCTGTCGTCTGCATCTGCCAGTCAAGTATAAACAGAATCACAGCGCTGTGACTACCTGCTGAGGATGATGAATGGAACCGATACTGAACCGGATTCGTAAACCCCTGCTGCGGTATAGAGTCCTCCGGGTAATCTGATGCCGTTTCCGTCACTGCAGTCCCACATGAGTGCTTCACCTGTCATGATTTCCGAATTGCTGAAGCTCGCGACCGATCGTCCGGAAATGTCGTAAATTGTAACGCCGCTGAGAGAAATCGATTCTGAAGATGGGAATATTTCTATATTTACATATACCGATGCAGGATTCGGGTAAACACTCATGGCAACCGAACCGGAATGCTCCTCCACCGGGCTTATGCCAACTGAATAGAGATATGCAAATGCTCCCATTAAATTCGGTCTTGGTCCTATGTTACCCGCAGGCGGAAATATCTGCAGTGTGCCTGTACTCATCAGGGCTGCCCTCAGGAGGGATGGGGTAAGGGTACTGGCAGGATTACCGTTGGCAACCCAGTAACCGACGCAGCATGCCGCTGCTCCGGCGACAATAGGTGATGCGCTTGAAGTGCCGCTGAAAGTGGCAGTATACCAGTAGTTCGTACCCATCGCTGAATAGAGATCGCTGTAACCCGTTGTTACCACATCCTCCCCCCAGCCCTGAAGATTGAATCTGGAACCGTAACTGGAGAATGCAAGCCTCTGTAGATCACCTGCAGGCCAGGGTCCTCCGGCATAAGCGCCGCCTGCACCGACGATCATCGCTCCGCTGTCTCCGAACCAGGAGAGCAGATCGGTGTCGTAATAACCATTTCCTCCAGCCTCCACTACATGTATGCCGTTTGCAACGGCATTCTGTATTGCAGCGTAGACACCGTTGTAGGTTTGAGGGTTAGGAGAATAGTTCAGCCACCATTCAATCGGGACGTAACCGCTCGAACTGGTATAATCCCACTGCTGTTCCAGTATTATCACATCTCCGGCGGACAGGTTTGATATAGCGACGATGAGCGCCCCGGGGACGTTCCATTGCGGTGAAACACCGTAATATGTTCCACAGGTTTGCAGGTTCGCCGCATAGCAGATTCCTGTGGTGCCCCAGCCGTTAAAATCGGATACCATCTCACCGATAACAGCAGTGCCATGGTTATTATTGCCGAAAGGATCCTGAACGTTAGCGTTAATTTGTGAGCCCGGAGCCTTGGAGAGGTCTGCGTGTGAGTAATTCCAGCTGTATTCAAGGTCGCAGACCGTCACTCCCACCCCGTCTCCTCCAGGTTGTGTCCAGGCGTAAATTGCATCTATTCCTGTGGGGGTGAATGAAGCAGCATTCAGGTAACCCTGCGCACTCTGGTAATTTGGCGGCTGAGGAGCAGGTTGCGGAAGCGGCACCGGCCCGGCGCTGATGATCCCCCGAAGCTCCTGCAGCATCTCTGCGAGTTCCCATACATCAATGTCACCCTGGTATCTAAGCCTGTAAATATTGTTGAGATTGTAGATATCATCGCCTGTGAGATATTCTCCCCTTGCTTCCATTTCATCTATTGCTTCCTCTGATACTGATGAAATCCTCTCCCACTGGTAACTATCTGTAAGATCAAGCACTTCCTGCAGATCATCCAGTGCTCCACTGTCGGATAGATCAACAAGCATACCTGAACGCATCCGTACGGCGGCATCCTGAATGAACATTACCTCGATAAGATCATCTTCACATGCATAATTCCCCTCTGCAGTTCCGGTAGCTGCAGAGAGAATAAGAAATACAAACAGTAAAGCGCTGACGTAATACCCCATTTTCAGCCTCCCTTTTTCAAACTCCATCGTATACTGTAACAGCTACATATACAGAGATAATAACTTTCTATACGAATGTCCACAATCAGTTCAATCGCCGGACAGGCGGATGATATTGAGCTGCAAAAAAAAGGGGAGGCGATAGCCTCCCCTTCAGTCTTTAGCTGAATTTTTCAGTCAGATACGGTTGGAAGCCCTTCCATGAATGCGTCGAGGGATGCGCGGACTTCCTGAACAGGCTCTGTGATGCCGTCACTTATTTCAAGTATCTCACTCCTTGCGGATACAAGCTCTGCTCGCAGGGCATCAAGCTCTTCCTGAAGACCTATGATATCAGGATCTGTTTCGCGAAGCTCAGTCAGTTTAGCTGACACGTCATCAAGAACATACAGCTCCGGAATCAGCCAACGAAGAGAATCGGTCAAGGCAAATACTTCATCGAGCTCAGCCTGAATACCATCAAGAATATCAAGCCCGGGAATCTCTATCTCCGGTAGATCGGTATCCGGTACATCCGGAACATCGAGTCCGCCGAATGCGAAAGCACCCGAAACGAGTATCATCAATGCTATAGCGTACTTTTTCATACTACCCTCCTGTGTTAATGAAAAGTGTCTATAACTCTAACCACCTGAAGGCATATTTGTAAAGCCCCGCATGAGAAGCAAGTAATTTCACTTTAAATACTTTGTTGTTAAGGAACTCAATACAAATCCAGCAACATTACAGAAAAAGGGCAGCTCAGTGAGCTGCCCTCCTCTATACATATAGATAGTTGGCTTTAGCGCTTATCGTGAGCGAAATCAACTCTAAGGCTGCGTCCATCAAGCTCTGTATCGTTCAGAGCTTCCGCTGCTGCGGTTGCTTCTGCTTCGGAATCAAAAGTAACGAAACCGAAACCGCGAGACCTTCCGGAATCACGTTCCTTGATGACCTTTGCTTCCGTAACGGTACCGTACGGTGAAAAGGCATCCATGAGCTCTTTGTCCGTGGTTCCCCACGAAAGACCGCCAACAAATAATTTGTTATTCAAGAATAACTCCATTTCTGAGGGTTCCAACCCTCAATATCCGGACATTCAAGCCCGGTGCTCCGGATAACCCGAAGCTCACTGCCCGGTATCACAACCGGCTGCTGCAACCAGAATGGTCACATATAGATATCAGAATGTCCTGATAATAGGGGAAACACAATTCTCAGAAATGAGTCGAGTGGAACCTATCCAATTCTCAAAGACACTGAATCACGGTTCGTAATATAGAGATACGGAGATTTATGTCAAGGATTGGATAAGTATTTAATTAAACCGCCTCTATTCGTACATCAGAATATCAGAGCGCTGAGGGTGCAGGATTGTCAATTAACAACAGTTCTTTACAAAATCACATTTGCGCTTATGCTTCTTATCTCTGTTTTTTACACATCGCATACTTAAATTATAGATATAAACTTATCTGCATAAAGGTGGTTACAGATGAAAACTGCTGAGTACACTGAATTCCTCCGATCTAGGAATGTCGATAGTAACGGCATAAATGACGCTCTTGAGAATGTGGCTGATTTCGAGGAATACCTCTCACTTGCAGGAGGAGACATAGATTCGGTTCAGATAAACTCGGTTAAAGACTACTTTTCTACATTGATAAAGGACGAAAAGAATACCATGGATCGATTCAGGAATCTTGCCAGGTACTTCTACATTACCGGCCAGAATCAGGTGTACATCTATGTCATTTCTACTGTCAGCGGAAGGGAAGTGTTTGAATCGATATCGGATAAACTTGAATCAAACAAAGGTACAGACTGCAGTAACAATGTGTTTGACGGTCTTGATCTTCCCCCGCTTGGTTCGCCTCCGGGAACATATCCCGCCAATACATGCATGCTTGTAAAAAGACTGATGGATATTGATTCGAATACCTGCCATGATGTACTGGCTGATAATCACCACGGAATACCACATGAGAGCTTCCAGAAGTACATACAATGGTTTGAAGAATCAGATTCCCTTGATGATTTCCTTGAGAGAATACACGCTGATAGAATCAGTGTTCTGCAGCAGCACCTTGATGAGGGAAAAGTCTGGTTCGAACAGGAGATAACACCGGAAGTTATTGAACTTGTTAAAGGTAATCAGGAGATTCTGTCAGCAGTCCGGGATGGAGATTACCTTTACGTCACTAAAATCCCATATTCTCCAAAAGAGTGGCTTGCGGAGAAAGATGATCTCATGAAAAGGTATTATGCCTGCCATTGCCCGCTTGCCAGAGAAGCCATAATAATGAACGGTCCGGAGATACCCATGGATTGGTGTTATTGCAGTGGAGGATTCGCGAAGCTGATGTTTGATGTTCTATTCGATCAGCCCACGGAGGTTGATGTTCTGCAAAGTGTTCTGGCTGGAAACCCGGTATGCAGGTTCAGGATATCACTGCCCGATAAGATTATAGAGGATATTTCGTCGTCTATTGGTTGACACACCGAAGGTTAGATGCAATTATTCCAGTACTTTATTAAAGCATAACCCAAGCAAAGAAATACAATATGAAAACTCTACTTAACGTTGCCATCGCTATTACTCTTTCTCTTCTCTTCGCCTGCGGAGACAGTACAGGTCCTTCAGGATTCGATCTAACTCCCTCCACCCTCTCGGTCACCTTTACCGGCGGGACAGGCAAAACAGGCCTGAACGGTACTTCGGATCTTTCCGCATCAGATATTCCTTATTCAGTACATAGTTCAACAGGAGCGAAGAGCAGCTGTATAGTGACAGCATCCTGGACCATCTGTACCGATCCGGGTTTCAACAGCTACGTTCTTTACAGGTCAGAAACGGAGAACATCTCCTCCGATCCTTCCTCTGCGGATATCCTTGGTGAATTCACTTCAGCCAATACTACATTGTATGTAGATACCGATCTTATATGGGCAACGGAGTATTTCTATGTCCTGAAGAACACTGGTTCCGACGGTAACGGTGTATGGAGCAACGAGGCATCCATTACCACACCCGAAGTTGAAGCCCCTGACCCTTCAGTACTCTCCAATACGGATGTTTCATGGTTCAATGCT
>QNDS01000020.1 GCA_003644925.1 Candidatus Fermentibacterota bacterium | reverse complement strand
TAGCTGTTTGAACATACGCTCTATTGGGTTTTCAGAACCACCCATAGTGTAACCGCGTGCGGTGCGCCCTAGAAAATACTTACTTATCTCATTATCTTTAGAACCGTCACCGTCTTTAATCAGCGCTATCAATTCTTTCTGGGAAGGGTCTAACAACGCAGGGTCTAGATTCTTTAATCGCTTTGTTGCATTCTTGCGAGCCTTCTCGGCGCGGTCATGTCTAATTTTGTCGGCGGCGGACCTAAATTTTGCTACGTTTGTCCTATTAGGATCTAACAGATCTTTACCGATGTACTTGGTTCTGAAATGGCCGGATTCCATCAACTCTTTGTTCAGCCCCTTAACTTTTTCGCCAGCTTCTTCCATGGTAGAACCATCTATGGACTGTATTTTGCGTAAGTCCATACGTTCAGCAATTTTCTTAGGGTCGCTTAATGGTTTACCCGCTGCCATGGCTTTGAACTGTAATTGTACCAACGTTCTTGCATCATCAATTTCTTTCTGCAAAGCTTTGCGTTCTACGTTCTTCTTATTAAAGCCACCGTACGTATCTTTTAAATGCTCACCACTTTTCATGGCCTCTTCGACTAGGCGGGCGTCTTCCATGGTTTTTGCCATTTCTAACGCACGTTTACCTAACAAGGCGTCTACTTTAAGAAGATCTACTTTTTCATCTGCTTGTAAAGCAGTTAGTAGTGCAGCTTTCTCAGCCTCTACTTTTTGAGCAGTTAGCTGACGTTTCATGTTGCTACTTTTTCTCGAATCAAAAGCTTTAGTCTCAAACAAATAGTCATTGTCGTCGAGATCAGGTGTGTACGCCTTGGCCATCGCCATTTGAGCTTTCATGTTGTACTCATCGGGCTGGGCTTTCTTGCCCGCAGCAATCTTCTCAGCTTGCTTTTTGGCCAACTCTACACGTACCACGTCACGTTGCCTACGATCCATGGCAGCTTTTTTGTTTACAGACTCGTCTACTCTACGAGAAGCGTCGATAAATCTAGGTATACCAACCGCGTCAGTACCACCCCAAGCCATATTTACTGGCTTGCCTTCTGCTGACAGCTTTAATTGACGTGCTTGGTCTGCGTAGTCATCGTTCTTAAGCATAACATGGTGTTCTGGCTTACTCACCAAGAAAGCTTTTTTCTTTTTTAATTCTCCTGCTTTTCCACCACCGTCTGCGCGTACCGCAGCAACCGCAGTAAGATCGTCTTTGGGTTTTCTACCCAGCTTCTTGCTAAAGTAGGCACTCGTAGAGGTCATAGCAGTCGCTACACTATCAGAGAATTTACGTACCCCGCCAAATATGGTTTCAAAGATTTTACTTCCTTTTTTACCACCTATTTTAGTAGTCTCTTTATAAGAAGGTATGGCTATCTCCGCTTCTCCAAAACCTCTTTCTACTGCAAACTCTAATTTTTTAGCGGCCTCGGCTGCGGCTGTGGCGCGGGCTTTTTGTGTGCTGGCTAACTTAGCATAGTCAGCAGCCGTCTCTGCATGTTTCTTACCAAGAGTAGTTTCTGTTCCAAATAGCTGGTTTAGTGCACTATCTATAGGTGCCGCTTTCTGTGCTTTCATGTACTCCGCACGAGCAGCAGTCATCTCTTCATATTTTTCCTTGGGTACTTCACCCATCCCCGGCAAAAAGTATTTAATGGAATAGCCTTTGCTTGCCTTGTCGGCGTCACTAATCTTAAAACGTTTAGGTTTAGTCTGGCCACCACCGTACAAAGACACGTCAGCCTCAGGTAATTTACCGTACTTATTGGCGTACTCTAGTTTGTCGTAACCAATTTGTTGGGCTGCTTCTGCCCTTACAACATACTCATACGGTGATACTGCAGCCAACACGTTGTCTTGTTTACGACCACCAGAACCTTTTACCTTACCACCGGATATACCAGCGGTACCTGAGAAATCGTCGGTGGTTTTAATACCTTGGAACCCACCGCCGTCTGCGCGTTTAGCAGCGGTACCAGCACTGCGTAGGGACTCCATATGTGCTTTGGGGAACCTACCCTCATCTATGGAACCTATAACATGACGTACCCATGAATGTAGTGCGGGGGTGCTTCTACCATATTGTCTACCTACCATTCTAGACAGGGGCTTTACTGCGTCACGCCCAAAACCGGCTGCGCCGAACTCTGAAGGATACCTATTCATTAAGAATTTTACGGCCGTATTAGCATCTAAGACACGCTCTAAATCAACAAAGCCCTTCTTGACTCCGTGAGCAAATACTTTCTCGGAAAACTGAGCGCCCTTTCCTTTAACTGTCTCGACGCCGCTCTTGACTTTAGACACCCCAGCAGCAGCCCCGCGCCCCATGGCGTCAGCGGCCTTTGGACCATAAGTATCCTTGGTGTTCTTAGCGAGGCCTATAATTTTGCTGACTGTGCCTTTTGGGTCAAATAACTTGTCAGTCAACATTCTATCAGTCGATTTAAACCAAGGTAGAAATTTTTCTGCAAAGGTTTGAGTAGCATTACCACGCAAGCCTAACGCGAATTCACCAAGGCCAGATGACCTCAATTGTTTCATGTGTTTCTTGAAAATTCCGGCCATCTCAACAAACTCTGGTGGTGTCTTTCTTTTAGCAAACCTACCTAATGGGCCACCATACTCCTTTAATGCACCGCCTAAGGTTTTAAGTATACCAGGGGTAGCGGTGGCGTCCCCAGCTATACCGGACGCGGCGCCAAAGGGGTCGAACTTAAATTTATTTTTGGAAAATAGAACTTCGGCTACATCCTTAGTAAAACCATAACCTTTCTTAATCGCTGAAGGTAGAGCGCCCATAACGCCCTCTTTATTTATAAAATCTAATATGGCTTTTCCACCTTTGGTCGCCACATCTAATCCCTTATCAACACCCAGACTAAGCCCGGACCTACCGTAAGTCTTGGCCCAATCTAGAGCATCTAAAGTAGTAACCTTACCTTTACCACTCAACTCCTGAAACTTATTGTAAGCGTCCTGACTAAATTTCTTGGGGTCCTTTATCTTGTTTCCAAGTGCCTCTATCTTTTTCCTAGCAGCTTTTACAAAGTTTTCGCCTGTCTGGGTTGCACCTATAGATTTGAAGAACTTTTTAAGCGCGTCTTTGTCGGCGCCCAGAATCTGTTTTTTGCTACTTAATTTTCCTTTTATTTTATCTGCGGCCTCTTTGGTTTTAGTGCCGCCGCTGTCACGTAGTTTACTTATACGCTCACGCATCTTAGTTATAAGGCCCACTTTTTCTGCTGGCTTGCCAAGTCCCAAACTGGCTTTTAGACCAAAACGATCCTTGTCAAGCAAGAACTTGCCTATGTCTTTGGCCCAAGCAAGTGCCCTACCCGGTGCCCCAAGGACAGCCTTACCTGCACCATACACACTTTTGCCCATAGGTGCCAACATCTCTATCCAAGAGTCTTTGCTGAGCATAAAGTTTTTTAGGTCGCGTAGACTAGTGCTGTGTTTCTTGATGCCGTCGGTCCAGACACCCTTCTTTATGGCGCTCATCCAATCTTTAGGCATCCTCATTTTAGACTTCTTGGTACCTAAGCTAGCCTTTAGACCAAAACGATCCTTGTCGAGCAAGAATTTCTTTAGCTCTTTAGGTTGCTTGAACGCACCAAAAAGTGACTTCCAAGAAGTGCCACTCTGCATCTTCTTAGCTACAGCGCCCGGCAATCCCAAGCTAGCGTTTAGACCAAAACGATCTTTATCAAGCAAGAACTTACCAAAGTCTTTGGCGGCCCTAAACGCTTTACCCGGTGCCCCAAGAACAGCCTTACCGGCACCATATAGGCCTTTACCCAAATGAGTCTCTTTGCCCAACGTCTTTGCCGATTCGGCGAAGTTCTTGAGCCAACCAACTCTGTCCGGGCCGAGGCCCTTTCCTACTCTACCAGCCAGACTAGACCCGTAAGATGTCATAGTATTAAGGCCCAGCTTACCAAAATCAAGTGCTTTGGTACCATATTTACCAGCACTCTCACGCATTGTAGTACCGTAACCGGCCAGCTTCTCTTTGCCTGTTGTATAGGCCTTGCTTCCAGTTATTTTATCCTGTAAACCTTTGAGTCTATCTTTTAAAGGAACTGGTTTGGCTTTAGGAATAGCTATACCTTGACTCTTCAAGAACTTATTAGTATCTACATTTGAAAGTCTGTCATGTAACCAGTCGAAAGGTTTGTTTAATTTGTCTTTTAAACCAAGTTTGTTTCTGGCGCCAGTTAATATGTTCTGTAACATAGCTCCGGGAGTTTGCCCGAATTCTTCTATTGGGGCAGTTACACGGCCTAAGCCTTTCTTGCCCTTCAATTTTAAATAGTCTAGTATTGGAGAAGTTTTCTTACCAGCTAACTCTGACAAAGTGCTTGAACCATACTTAGCAAACAATTTGTCGTCAGCAGATAACGCTAATTTCTCCACGCCACCAAACAGTTTATCAGAAATCTTACCATCAAGACCGAATGCTTTTCTAGCAGACCTTAACACATTGTACATAGCAGCACCTGGCGCCGCATCTAGATCTCCTATACCCGGAAGGTCTATGTTCTTAGCCCTATTTTTAATGTTCTTAGCCGCACCCTTGGCGGAACCCTTTAGACTTTCCTTAGTTACACCAATTTTCTTAAGAGCCTTAATCAAAGCTGGTGTGTTCTTGGTGGCGGCTGATCTCACACCGCCTCTCATCAGATTGCCTGCCAATTTAGTACCCTGCCAAGCCACGTCAAAGTAGGGAGCCAACTCTTTGTAACGCTTATAGGCACCAGCAGCTTGTTTGCCGTAACCAATAGCTTTACCACCTACCTTCTTGCCATACTTAAGAGCCTTACCACCAAATGCTGTAGCTTGTCCATAAGCGGCTGAGCCTGCTATAGCACTCTTAGCTTTATCAAATGTTTTTCCAAAGACGCCCTGACTCTTAACACCAAGACCGAATGGGTCAGAACCAAAAACTAGATCGCCGACACCCTTAACCTCTGAATAAGCAGTCTTAATGCCTCCGCCGATAGTCTTGACACCTGACATAGTGGCGCCGTACGCACGGCCGGGAAGGCTCATTACAGTGTCCTTGGCTTGGCCAAGTTTTCTCTTCAGCTCCTGCCTCTTTCTCATGCTGGATACTGTTTTGCGTAGTTTCTTAGTCTCTTTGGCCATACTCTTAGAGATTTTTATAAGGTGTTTGCTCTCTTTTAATGTTGTTGCTATAGTTTTAGGCAAACGTAGGCCTGTAGACAAAGGCTTATTCAAGAGGCCAACAGCCTCATCAGCAAAGGGTGCCACGGCTTTACCTAAACGGCCAATTTTACTGAATTTCGCTCCAGCGAATCCGGCTTTACTAGCCTTGGACAAATGACCCAGTGCGCCGCCCAATGCCCCAGTAGATGCAAACCCAGCCATATCTGCAAACAAATCGCCAGAGGCTGCGCCGCGCTTGGTAGCATCCCACAAGTGCGACCAAGTTTCTTTTTTAGAAAGTGCGTCTTTGATACCACCAGCAAAGTCAGATGCTTTATTAATACCAGCACCGGCGGCGCCTATCAAACCACGTTCCTGCACAGACTTGGCCATTGACTTACTGGCCTTGTAGCCGCCCGGTAGAAGCTTTAAAATCCAACCAGGGGTCTCAGCTATATAGGTACCTACCTCACCAAGAACGCCTGCGGCGGAGCCTGCTATACCACCTAATGTGCCTTTTGATTGTTGTTCGTGTCTGAAGTTTCTGATAACCTTTCGTTGGTTGGCTACCCAATCAGTGTATTCTTTTAGTTTTTTGCCAGAGCCCGTCATGAAAGAGTCAATTTTACCAGACCCGTATTGCCAACCGCGTGAAAGAATTGCTCCCGGACCGAAATCGTCACCTGCCGGATATCCACCATCACCAAACTTAGGAATCTTTCCGTGCTTGTTAAGGTAGTTTAGTCCTGCTTCACCACCCATACCCATAAGGCCGCGTTGATTTATTACGCCTTCCTGTGATGTTAAGAAAGTAGGTATCTTGTCTATTCCGCCATAACCGCTGGCTTTGCCGCCCATGCCGCCTTTGTATTTAGTGTCAGCACCTTTGAAGAAACTAGCCATTTTGTCAAAGGCTGCGGTGATAACTTTAGAAAGCATACCGGGCTCCTGAGAGCCAGCAAATTCGCTCATAGGAGTTACATTCTTTTTTATGTCGTCCATGTCAACCCCAGCTTCGTCAGCTATGGCCCACAATAATTTAGTCTGTTCTTTTAATTCTGACAGCATAGGATCTTTTGTGCCAGCATCACCCATGAAGCCTTCCATGGCGTCGCCAAACTGGTCACCAAACTTACTACGTAGCTCCTCAAAAACCGTCATCATATTCTGGCGGTCGCCGTGCATCATACCTCTATATTGAGTTCCTCCGGCCTGTTCAATGAAGCCACGTTCCTTTTGGTATTCTTCTAGTTTATCCCCTTCTAGTACATCCTCTGCTTTCTGATCTTTTCCAATACCATATTGCTCGTCCAACATACCCAACTTAGTGTCACGGCTCATTATCTGAGTCATACCACTCATGCTGTCAGTCATACGTTTAGACATTTCCAAGAGTGTTGCTGAGTCTTCAGAGGATGTTCCCTTAGCAAGTGCTAACTCTACGAGCTTACCTGAGGCGGCCTCATACGGCTGGCCTTGGGCCATAAGATATTGATTCTGTGTGCGTTGTTCACGTTGGTCTTTTCTTCTTACAGCCTCAGCGTCTACCTCGTCATACTGCTTGGACAACTCACCGTATTCATCCCCAGTGGCTGTAGACATGCGATGTTGTAAATCTAATTTTTGTTTTTCAGTCGACTTCATGAAGGCACCGGCATCCGGTGCTACCCCAGATTCTGCATATTTACGTTGCTCACCCACAGTCAACCCCACAACCGGGTTAGGGCCGCCGTTGCCGTACAGATTGTCCATATTCAATTTGTATTTCTTGAAGCCGGTTTGTTCTTCAGTTATTTGTTTGTTACGTACTTGCTCTATAGACATACGTAAATTATCAATTACTGATCTCAACTCGGTGAGCTTCTTCATAGCCTCACCAGCTACTCTAAGGGTCTCACCCATCTTCCCTGCCGCTTCAGTAGCGGCGTTTATTCTATCCGTGATTGCCTGCCAGCGATCTGGGTCTACACCCTTGTCTAGACCGGCACGCTCACCTATCATATCTTCTATACGGCTACGCATGCGGCCCATTTGGTCTTGCCCAAAAGAGAATTTGTCAGCAGCAGATTTGTAACCCGCACCCTCAGTGGAGTAAGTTTTCTCCTGTATAGATAGTTCATTGTAAGACTTAGGTAGTCCTACGTCACCTGTGTAGCCAGTGCCTGTCATATATTTATTCAAATATACTGCAGGATCAAACTTGCTTCCTATAAATTTCTTACCAAAGGCTGACTCACTTTCTTTAGCAAAACCTATGTCTGCTTGTCTGTCTTTAGCTGCTAATATTTCAGGACGTAAGCGGTCTTTGGATTTAGCTACAGTGTCAGTAAGTTCTTCAAGGCGGTCTGACAAATTATCTGCTTCGTCACCTAAACGATCAAACATTTCATCGTCTGCGGCGGAGCTATCGTCTATAGCCCCAAGCTCCGCACGTTTCTTAGCCACTTCCATTAGACGCTGCTCGACAGCGGAACGCTCTTTGTCAGCACTCTCTAACTGTTTAAATATCTCTTCGGCGGGAGTTTCTCTGTCTTGACCAGTAATTAGCTTGCCCAGATCACCTAAGAAACTAAAAGCTCCTCCAAACATACCTTTGTGGTCAGTACCAAAAGTGTCTTGCCAATCTACATCGTGTGTGACATTGGAACCACCTGCTACCATGAACTCCTCAGGAGACATCTCACCAGAGGTTCTAGCACCGTACTCAACTTTCTGTGGTTTGAATTTACCAGTCAACAAACCAGCACTTAAGTACTTAGGTATCATACTACCTATACCTAAGAATGTGGCTGCTGATGCTAAGCCCAGTTTTTCTATAGCACCTATACTGTGCTCTAACAAACTCTTTTCTATGGACTCTTTGATGGCCGCTTCAATTTTGACATTCTTTATGGCTCTCTCAAAAGCTTCCTTCTCTTTCTCTACTAACATCTTGGCGTTCTCTACAGCCAATATCTCCTGCTGTTTAGCCAACTCTTTGCTTGCTTTCTCATGTGCCTCTACTGCTGCCCTTCGCATTTCAGCTATGCTTGCGTCTACCTTTTTCTTCTCGGCTTCCACATCTAACACTCTGGACACTTCTTTTGTAGGACCAAATTTACCAGATGGGTCGGTAGCATCTTGTTTCTTTAAAGACTCTGCAGAAACTTTCTCTGCTGCGTCCATGTTATTTTTTATGGCTGCTACTATAGCGTCAGACTGAGATGCTGCTCGATTGTCCAAATCAGTTAAACGGGTGTCGCCTGCTGACTGTTCTGCCACGTAACCTGCCATAGCGGCTGCTATGGCAGAGGTAAGGGCTATACCTACGTCACCCTTAGCCAACCTGTCTGCGGCGGATGAGGCGGCCTCTAGCTCACTCTTGGCGCCAAGCTTAGCACCTATTGTGGAGCCTGGAACTGTTGGGTACAATTCAGCTACTTTTTTAGCTTTGTCTGCACCTACTCTGCCAGCGTAAGCGGTCTGCTTTTCCATAGCGTCTGTCTTAAACGCTTTGTATTCGTCAGTTCCTTTTCTCAATTTATTATTTTTGAAAAGGTCTTCTCTATCCTTATTTATACCTTCCATCATGTCGGCGTATTCTGAGTAGTCTACACCCTCATCTCTAAACTTCTGGTCGCGATCTTTTGGGTCTGTCTTCTCATAAAAAGAATCTCTACGGCGTTTTGAACTATAACGTTCTTTCAAAAGTGAGGCGTCGTACTTCAAATTAGGATTCTTGTCAATATGTTCGTTTATTTTACTCTTTACTTCCTCGTCACTAACTCCCGTGAGTTTTTTGTTCTCTTCCACATAAGATTTAAATTTGTTTGCAGAAAAATACAACTTGGCTTTGTCTATCATACCCAAGTCGCCTTTAGCGGCTTCCTCTGTGGCAGTTTTTAAGTGTGCGCCGAAATCTTTAGCTGCATCCGGTAGTTCTGTACCTAAGGCCATGGAAGCTATCTTCATTGCTGCGTAAGTACCCGCTGGTCCAACCACAGACATCGCTGAACTGTTCTCCCCAAAACCACCTACGTGCTTGGCGGCTAACCCGGCAAAAGCTCCGGTGCCGGATAGGGTCTGTGTTAATTTGGCCAACTGAAAAGACTTATCCTCTTTTTCTATGGCCAAGTTTAGTGCGTCTACTTTGTCTTGCTCTTTAGTGTAGTTTCCGCCGCCAGCCTTCTTGCGCTCTAGCGCTGGGATTGCTTGCATGTCTCTTTTTTCTTCTAAAAGTTTTATAGTTTCTGAGGAACGTCGTTTACCTATTTGGCTAAACACGGCCAAAGCTGCGGCGGTTTTTATGGCTATTTTAGAGTCAAGAGCACTGCGTTTGCCATCATCTTTCTGCAAATCTACAAGAGTCTTCATCTCCTTGCTGTCCTTAAAGCCGGGGGCTGCTTTCTCCATCTTGTTTACAAAACTATCAAGATCCATACCACCAAAAGCACGTTGCAGCAACTCATTCTCCTTAAAACGTTGCTTACCAAAAATAGGGTCATTCTTCTTAACCTTCTTTGCTGCGCCCTCAACACCGTACTCCTTAACCAAAGATCTGGTTAGTTGGTCTATAGCCTTGTTAGCGGTTATAACACCCTCGTTGTCGCCGCTTGATGCTGCCTTATCACGTATCTTAGCTATACGTTCCAATGCCTCTACAGTTTTGTCTCCTGTAGTAAAATTATCTGTCCAACTACTCATAACGTTTGCTATGGCGTCAGGGTCTCCCATGTTCTCTAAAATTTGATCAAGTTTATCTACAGTCTGAGCAGTATTGTCTACCACTTTACCAGTTTCTATAACCATAGCTGCTGCTTCTTTATTACCTGTGGCAGCTACAGACTTAGTGTACTTATCCAAATCCTCTGGGGACAGCGTGGCACCAAAACCCTTAGATACATCTAGAATACTATCAAGAGCAACCCTGCTCTTGTCTGCTTGAGCTACCTGTGTTTCAGCACCAGTCCTACGTACAGCAGCCAATTGCATAGCCTCTGCTGCTTGTCGTGCGGTGGCGCTTCCCCTTAAGGTACGGTCCATGTCTGACAAGCCAGCGTGTGTTTGACCGGCCATATCCAAGTTACTATAACTAGATATACCCTTCATGTAGCCAGATTGACGTTTGCTCAATTCCATACGAGACTTTTCTACAGCCACATTCTCTTTTGTAGCGCGGGCACTGGCTTCCATAGTCTTAGTAAGGTCTATCAACACAGTTCTAAATTGTAATGCTGCTTGGTTGTTTTTTAATACGGCTTGGAGCTCTGTAAGCTCGTCGAAAAGGCCCTTAGCTAAAGAAACACCACTACCTTCCAAACCAGAAAGTTTTAACTTATCTAATTGGTCAGTCTTAAATTTGTACTCACGCATTGGGTCAGAGTAGTAAGTACTAAATGATTCTTTGAACCCTTCCTGATTCTTGGACTTGCCATAAGTACCCTTAGCGGGGTCATAGCCTTGGTTAGATTGTAGTAAAGTAGTAGTAGCAATATCACTAAAGAAACGCTCACCTAAATTAAGGTCTCGTTTAAAATCCTTTTTAGACACGCCACGTAAGCCTGCGGAAGCACCAGCCACAAACTCATTGAGAGAGTCTATGCGGTCACTGATGTCTTCTTGTATAGCAGATGCTGGAAATATACCATCTACCATCTGTTGCATATCGGAGTCGAAAGTACGCTCCATAAGTTTTAATTCTTTGGTGTCAAAATATGTAGCTGTGGCTTCATACACACCATCTATATTTTTACGAATAGCTATAACGGCCTGATTACCAGCTATGTTAAATTCGTCAGCCATCTCATCCGTGAAAGTGGCTACATCACCTGATTTAACAGTGGTCTTACCACCCTTTTGTGGGCGGGCGTTTATGCCTGCAGATTCAAAGCGAGCCTTGGTAAGCTGCTTATCAGCGTCTATATAAGAAGCTAAATTAGAGAACGAACGTTTGAGCACTTCCGAACCCATGACATCTTCTGCGGAAATCTTACCTCTGGTTTCCTTCAATTGAAAACGTGGTTCTACTTCTAACATAAGCTCGTAACCTTTACGTAGCTTGTCGTCTGTAAGTAGTTCTACTATATCAGATTTGTCTAATCCAGTAGTGTCTAATTTAGAGGTTAGTATTTCTTTGAAACTCTTGTAAGTATCTTGGAAACCCGCCCGTGCAGTACCTAAACGCTTTTGCATTTCCTGCAAATCTTTATCGTAAGCAGACGTCAGTGGGCTCTTGGACCTGGCTACCGACATCTTGTTAATCTCATCACCAGCCATGTTCAAAACCTTAGCGGGCGAAACTTTTATGCCTTCCGCTATCATTTCTCCTAGCAAAGGTATTTCTGCAGCGACCTCTTTAACAAAGTTCTTAACACTCTCTATACCGTCCGTGGCTGTTAGGTCATGTACATACTTACCCAAAACATCCACGTCAGTCTTAGCTATATTCTTTATTTTTGATTTCTCTACTACCTGTAGAAATGTTTTGTAGTTATCAGATGCGTTGAGTACCGCATTACCTAATGAATCGTAACCTGCTATTAAGCCCAGATTACTATCAGCCAATTTATTGGACATTCCAACAGCGTCGTCCTGTACGTCAGCCATTAACAACAGCGGGCTTGTGTACTTACCCAAATCTTGCTGTGTAGCTTTGTTCTTAGGATCTCTAGCTCTATTAGCTTTACCTAGGCTATATTCTAATTTACCATAGTCGCCAACTAACTCTCTGGTGTTAGACAACTCGGTTTCTTGCTGGCGTTTGTGACCATACATTACTTTTTCGTAGTCACTTGCCGACTTAGTTATTTTAGTATACTGATTATAAAGAAGGCCCGCACCGCCAGCGGCTGCTGCGAAAGTAGCTATCAAAGGTGTGACAGCTTTTACCAAACCCGGATTCTCAGTTAAAAAACCACCGGCCATTGCAGCGGCTGCTTCACCAAATTTTTCTCTCACAACGTCTATGCCCTTAGCGGCATATTCTGTGGTGTTACCAAGCGCGTTAGCTCCCCCGGTTAAAGCCGCGTCTATAATACCAGTATCAAAATCGGGGCCTAATAACTCGTCTGCGTTAGCAAAACGTTTTAGCCCTTGAGCTGCCAGTTTCAATTTTGCTGAAACTGCTGCTGCTGCGTCGTCGGCAGAGTCACCGGCCACCCCTTTAATACCCACGAATGCATTCTCAAGCCACTGGTTGTACTCCATACCTGTTTTTCTTAACAAGAAAGCTGATTTTCCCAAAGCTGTTTCAAAACTAGTTACGTCGGGTTCTTCACCGGACGCCGTCTTACTCATTTTTAATGTTGTCATACCCTTGAACATAGGTAAATCTACGTCGCCAGTACCAAAAATCTCATGCATACCTTTCTTGTAGCCGCCAGATACCGCCTTAGCTACACTATTAAATATACCAGAACCTTTAGATTTGAAATCCAAGAAACCGCCTATTAATTTTTGGCCCTTAGCTAAATAAGTCAACAACAGTGCGAGGCCCACACCTGCAGCCTTTATAGGCGCTGGTATGTTGGCGACCATTTCGTAAAAGGTCTTCATACCCTTTAAGCCAGCTTTGGCCATAGGTAAGAAAGCCTTTCCAAATTGAACCTGTACCTCAGCAGCCGCTGCTTTTGTCTGCATCAACTGCTTTTCATACGTCTTCATCAATTCTAAATTACGGCGTTCTGCAGAACCCTTGGAATTAGTGCTAGTCTGTATGCCCCTTAGTGCCTCATCCCATTGGTCCATCAACACTAACACAGAGTTGTATTGGCGAGTACCACCAATAGCCTGTGCTATATTCATACGCTGGGCTCTTGTTAAAGTATCCCACTGTCCAGCCAAATCACCAAGGACATCAAAGCCTTTTCTTAAGTCACCCTCATCATCAACTACCGGGATGCCCGCTTTGGCTAGTTCTTTGGGGCCTTTCTCAGAAGACAGTCTTCTAAAAACAAATCTCAAAGATGTACCAACTTCTTTACCAGTCTGACGTGTAGTGGCGCCTATAGCGGCTACAATACCATTCAATTGGTCAAAATCTACACCAGCATTCTTTGCGGCTGAGGCAGACTTTTTAATAGCGTTGGCCAAGTCATCGGCGGTGATAGCCATCTTGGATTCTACCTCACTCCAAGAGTCCAAGAAACGCATAGTACTCTGGCCTTCTTGGCGGTAGATCTTCATCGCTGCGGTGAGGGCCTCAGTAGCCTCTTTAGCACTCAGTGTTGTTACGTTTGCGGCTAGTGTGGCGGCCTTAGTTCTATCCAGAACTTCTGACTGCGATAGACCTTGCTGGGCAAAGATCTTCATAGATTGTAGAACTTCTTTAGTAGAGTTACCATACTCTTTTGCGAAGCCTAAGGCTGCTTTTTCCATCGTATCAAAATTAGTCTCTAAGGGGCTCATAACCATTCTAAGGGCGGCCATTGCGGTTTCTATCTCAGCTACCTGATCTGCCATACCCTTTAACTGGCCTACACCACCATAGACAATAGAGGAGGCTGCACCCCATCTTACTGCTCTGCCTATAGCTGAACCAAAAGTCTTGTTTCCACCTTGAGTAAACTTGAACAAGTCCTCAGTACGTTCTTTGAAACGGCCCATCTTGTTAGCGTTAGCATCTATAGCCTCACCCATTTTTTGGAAATGGATGACCTGCTTAGAAATTAGGTCTCCCATCTCACCAAATATAGGCATCATATAGGAGTAACGTTCACCAATTTTGGCGCCGCCGTCGTCTTCAGACTTCTTGAAATAACCACGTACTTTTTCTACGTTGCGCGTGTGCATGGCCTTCTGGTCATTGGGTGCTAATGTTTTGAGCACAGGTAATGTACCCATCTGGCCCCACTCAGCTTTTCTGGTAGGATCAGTGATACCAGCCACATCTATATCGGCGTAAGCTTTTTCAATCTGTTTGAAATAGTTTATAACGCCTTCCAAATTCTTTCTTTGAGCGGCGTCAGACTCGTCACTAAAACTAAACCTCTTTAACTTCTCAAGTGACTCTCTTAGGTGAGATACTTGATATACCATATTTTTAAAGTCCCAAGCATCTTCTACCTCAGGACCTAAACGTTTTAATTGCTCTGCATCCAAAAGAACACCAACCAAATCCTCATGTTCACCAGTCATACCCTTGAGCGCTTCTCTAGCCTTCAAGATAGGGGCTTTCATATCACGAGGATCATCAGTCAAGTCACTAGTGATACCCTTGTAGATCTCCTTCATGTTCTGGTCATCTTTTAACGGACTAGCAGAGTTCTCTAATATTTGCTGCTGATTTAGATGTACTCCGGCAGCCTTAGCTAAATAAGGGTCTATAAATCTACGTTGGTCAGTATATATGTCACTGGTCTTACCTATACTCCTAGCCACTGACCCTTGCATATTAGACACTGAGCGCTCAAAATCTCTTTGCGCCGTCTGAACACCAGTATCGTCCCCGGCTGCTCTCATGGCTATAATATCTTGTTTTGCTTCGTTTCCACGGGCTTCCCAATACTTACCGGATGCCATACGCCACAATTTCCAAGCTTTGATTACATCAGTGTAACTCATGTCTTCTTCTTGCCTAACACTATCCATGGCTTCTGAGAAGTTTGTTGCGTCTGGGCCTTCTTTACGTGTCTTTGCTAATGCTTCTTTAAGTTCAAGAGGTTGAGCAACAAAATCACGGTCATAGTCTACATTCTTGTGACGGCTCTGGTAGTCCATACTTTGATTTAACAATAACTTTAAATTTTCAAATACAGATTCAATATCAAAACCCTCTACAGGTGAGGCGGGAATGTTAAAGTCATCCATTACATCGCGGGGGCTGCCCGCAGTCTGGTTCATCTTCATAAGCTCTTCTGTGGCCTCTGAGATGTTACCTGTCATTGGATTAGAAGAGGCCCTAGAGTTACTACGGGGCGTGCCGCTAGCACTAGAACCACCTCTAGTAGCTGAGAGTTCTTTTATAACTTGGCCGTAGTAAGCGGTGCCCTGCTCTATGATGTAGTCAATGTCTGCATCAGACAATTGGTTTTGGGGCTTGCGGGCCCTTCTATCGGCCGCCTCTAATTGGTCTTTAGACGCCGTACGGGCAAACTTTTTGGGGGATTTTCTAACTCTTTTGCGCCCCTCAGAAATGGCTGCCATGTCCCTACTAAATCTCTGCTCATCAAACTCGAATTGAACTTTGGCCCAATTCTCCATGTCCCCTCTATCAACAAGGAACACCTCGCCCTTTAGATCCTTGGCGTTTACACCCTCTGCGTCTGCTACTGCCTTTAGATAAAAGTTAATTTGAGATACGGCTTCTTCTAATTTGTAACGCGCCTCTTTAGAAACCTTATCTTTTATGTCTTTAAACTGTGTAGTTTTCTTAGCGCCCACAGACTTCACTATTTTACTAGTAGTAGTTTTTACGTCTGATACTTTTGTAGGGGTGTCGTCGTCGTCCTTATATATAGCATCCACATGGCCGGTTACCATGCCGCCGATTGCGTCTTTTAGAGCGACAAATCTTTCTAGCTCTACATTACTACCGTGTTCGAGTTGCTCTTGCTTACCTATTTTCTCATGAATACCTGTACCTAAAATAGAAGAAGAGTCAAGCAGCCTCTTTATTTGCTCTCGTTTTTTAGGATCTTTCTCACGCTCATGTGGTTGCACTCCCACCATTTGTTTGGCTATAGAGTCTATCTGAGCTTCTAGACGTTTTAAGTCGTCGTTCATGTCAGATGTACTCATACCATATTCACCACCACCGTGTAAGCCGCTGGCTCTGTAAACATGCGCATAAGTGCTGCCTGTCATCTCGTTAGCACCACCAGAAACTCCCCTAGCCATCGTGCGTGCTTTATCAAATGTGTTGGGGTCTACACCTCTTTGTTGTCGCGGAGCTTGTTCGTCAGCTCTGGCTTGAACTTCTTGTAAACCAAAATTTATACCATTTGCAATTCCCATTATAAATACAGGTATTATGCGTCCGCCGCCGCCCACAGACATAGAACTGCCCGCAGCACCTGCCGGAGGTGGTACGTTACCAAAAGAACCACTTGAGTTCATGTCGGTCCTGTCTTCACTAGACACATCCTGCATATCTCTGGCGCGGGCTGTGGCGTCATTAAAGGCGCTGCTTACAGACCTATGAGCACTAGCGTCTGCTGCGTCTTCGGCCCCTAAGAAACCCTCGGTGTAATAATCTGGGGTAGCAGCATACCAGCCTGCTCCCTTGTCACCCGTCTTAGAATAATCAAAATTAGCAGATCTTGTGGGCATGAGTGCTTCTTGGCTTGCCTGCTGACCAGACTGGCGAATTAAAGCAGTCTGTACCTTGTCCAACTGTGCGACAGCCTCTAATTTCCTTATCAGTGTGTCAGAATAGTTGGCTGCTGTCTTGTCAAATTTTGCTAGTTTGTCTTCGTCTAGTACACCTGCGTCATACTGCGCCTTATCTACATCAGACAATTTCGAGAAAGCTTTAGAGAATCCTTCTGCGTCTGTGCTTTGCTGGTTAGTACCTCTTATCTCCAATCTTTCAGAATCAGATAAATTAGTTAAACCAGTCAAAGTTGTCAACCCATCAACAGCCTCTCTGATGGCCTGAAGTTCTGACCTACTGGCCTCAGACATTCCTCCAATTATATCTTCCTGTAATGAAGAAAGCTCGCCGCCACCCAATCTATTACTTAAGTTATTAAAACCAGTATCTGGTGGTGCAGACATATAGTCTTCTAGATTGACAGCCAGTAAATTCTTCTGATTCTGGTCTCTTCTAGACCTACCTACAGTGCCCTGCATAGCATTTGAATAACCGCCTATTTGGTCTAGGTCGGGCAGCTCTGCCATACCGGCTTCTATATTTCTAGAAGTAGCGACAATTTTCTGATATTGTTTGTGCATATCTTTAGCTTGGTTGCCTGCAAAACCAAATTGTTCTTTTTCAAGTGCGAACTCTCCGCCCTTACCCATGTAACGCGAGACCTGCTTGTGCATATACGCTTTCTGCTTTGGATCATAAACCTCTGACTTCGCACTAGAAGTCCTTAAGTTATACATAGACTGCATAGGCTCTATAATGAATTTATTAATATCCAGTTCGCCTGACTTATCTATAGACTCGTTAACTATCTTCGTAGCTTCTATTTTCCCCGCGTCGCCCTCAAGGCCCTGCGTTTTTTGCACGCCCGCAATGGCCTGCTCTTTCAACATTGTAGACAACTCTCTTAAAAAGCCGGGAAGTCCTAGAGCCTCAACAGACTGACTTATTAAACCCGCCCGATCTTCGGCTAATGGCGCTTCGTAGCCGCGCCCCTCAAATACTTTTTCCAAATCTTGGCGTATAGTTCTGGTGCTAACCTCTCCTAGACGTGTTCTAATACTGTCCTCTATTACCGCGCCAAAATCGTTTAAGTCTTTGTAAGATCCTTCTTTGTTCTCTACTTTACTCAAAAGTTCTTCGAGTGCAAAACCACCAGCACCGACTGCTGTAACCATTTCTCCCGCAATTGGGCGTACTCCAGCGTGTTTAGAGTCCATGCCTTTTTGTACACCAAAGCGGTAGAACTCATTCATCATTGAACTAAATTCGCGGGCAGACTCGCCGCCCAATGCAGCAGTGTCTCCCCATCTGGCTTGAAATTCTGGTGTAGCTTCAGTCTGCTGCTCCCTATTAATAAAACCGCCACCGAAACCGGTAGCCATTTCAGAAACTCTATGTATTCTAGAAAGAGCCTCAACATCTTTTCCGGTGTTAAGTTTAAACAACTGGGCTATAGTGGCGTCCTCCATTTTTTTGCCGTACAAGTCTTCACGTACGCCGCCTTTAAACAATGTTTGAAGGTCTTCGCCGCCAACGCCTCCAACTATGTCTAACAATTTCTTGCCTAGGTCTTCAACCGCAGTTGACTGAGCTATCTTTGACTCTTCGCTGTCTCCTACTTGAGGCAGTCTGGTTGATTTAAGTAGCTTGTCCAAAGCCCCTTTTATCTTCTCCACGTCACTATCATCAGTCATGCCACGTAGAGCGTTCTCAACCACATCCATCATGCCTGAGTCTATGCCGTTACCGCGTTGGGCTGCCAGCTCAATCTGCTTGGAAGGCTCTAGATAATCCAGAGTCTCAGTTAAGAAAGGCTGTTTCATATAATCGAAGCCTTCTTGCTTCGGGAACTTCTTGTAAAATGCCTTAGCGGAGGCTCCCATTATATCCTCACCTACGGACGGTTGATGTGCGTCTGCTGCGAACGTGTCGCGCCAACGCTCCTCTATGGAGGTTGTCCCTGTGGTGAGGGCCCCGAAATGTTTTTGAACATCTTTACGAGCTGCTGCTGTTCTAGCTGAATGAATCTCAATCTGGTCACCATCATAGTCCAGCTTCATAGCGTGGGCTATGTACTTAGGTAGTAGTTGCGAAACCGCACCATCCAGTGCTTTTATAAGTTTAGTAAGATTAGCTACAGCAGCTAAATCAGGTGTAGACCCGCTTTGTACACCCTCACGTTGATCCATTAATTTTGTTCTAAACTCTTTTAAAGATTCTATCTGTTCTTTTAGTCCACCAGCTTCCTCGTAAGGTAGCTCGGGTATACCCGGAACTAATAGTGACTGTGAGGCTTTGTCGCCCTTAGTTAACACGGGTTTATATGGTTGTAAACTAGAGGTACCAGTAAATGGAAATCTAACTGATTCAACATATGGGGTAACGTCTTTTTCAATGTGTTCTTGGGCTTGCGCCTTCATGTTATCGGTCATGCCCGACATACTAGATTCTAATTTCTCTTTGTAAGACAACATATCGAACAGAGTACCAGACACCGCTTCTGGGGTCTTTAATTTAGAGGCGGATATGTAACCAGACTTTTTGTCCTTATCAACTTTGTATTTCTTAACAAAATCGGCCTTTAATTGTTTAGCATATTCTTCCGGCACGCCTAATTGGTCTTGCTCCAGTACTGGACGACCTGCTGCTTTTATCTTAGCTACATTATCTGCGTGTACTTTATACAAATCATTGACACTAGCTCCGATGGCCTCCAAAGAAGACGTGTCTATACCAGCACCTGCGGCCATGTTACTAATGTCTTGGAGTTTAGTTACAAACTCCTCCATGTCCTTGGTCTTGTCTACAGATGCGGTTGTGCCCTTACCTATCATAGCTGGGGCTTCCAGTGTAAACATAGATTGGGCGACAGCGCCCTTCTTACCCAAGGCTGCGTCAGACAGGTCAGAAAAGTAAGCCATCTTGGCTTTTTCCAATGTAACTAGATTTTTCTTAGAGCGACCGGCGACCTCTTTCTCAGGGTCTATCCCCAGTGACTTAGCAAGTCTTAGTGTGTGGTCCTTGGTAGTTTTAAATACCTCTGAATCTTCAGAATAATTAGTTAACTTATTTATTCTTCGACTTTCTTCTTTATCTTGTGCAAACTGGTTGCTACCTTTTTTGGCTTTATAGGCAAACAAATCCACAACCTGTCCAATAGCGTTTACCATGCCCTTGGTAGTTTTCTGACCTTTACCTCCACCTGTTGCTACATGATCCATAAACTCAGCAAAACGATTACCATCAAAGTTGCCATTACCTGGTCTACCTTTAAAACGACGGGTTGCTAAATAACCGGGAACCTCTTCCTGTGGTATGGCGCCCGATTCTCCGGGTATCCTCTCGCTAACCATGGCGTGTAATTCATCAAAAGCATTCTGTACTTTAAGTACTGTTTCTGGTTGTCCCGACTCTGCGTCTTTTTGTAACTTTTCATAAGCTTTAGCTAGTTGGCCGCCCAAAATGTCTTGGACATACGAGCCTCCTTGGCCTTTTTTATCTACTTCGAGTTGTTTCCCCTTTAACCAATCAGACTCTGCACCACTAACATCTTGAGCAACGCCCACAAGGTGGCTAAGCGAACGACCTATACCGCTCATGTCATACTCACCCGCTACTTTAGGATTAGGAAATATTTCCCTAGCCAAAGCTCCGGGTATATACATGGCCTCTTTTTCTTTACCAGCATTTGGGCCGCCGGTTTTAGGAATCATTAATTTAAAAGCTTCGTTGAATTTCTCAGTGTCAACAATGGTGCCTCTAAGACTTTTCTTATCCGCCTCAGGTCCCAGTGTGCCTGTACGCTCATCGAAACGCTTTATATCATTAATGTCCACAACCTGTAGGTTAGAGCTGTCACCTAACAAGTTTTCTCTTAATTTCTCATTGCCACCATAAGGATTGGTCTGTAGCGCTTTTACTATCTCTAAAGACTTCTGGGTATCACCAGTGGATCTCCCACGAAGCTCTTTCATCATGTCTGATTTCTCGCCAAAGACATTAGCAAAGGCTGTCTGGGCGGACAAATTTAAAGAAAGTCCTTTCTTACCTTTCTCTATATTGCTCTTACTCCAACCCTCAGTAGCACCGGGCTCCTCAACGATCTGTACAAATTTTTCGCCAACTAAGCTTTTGCGCTTCTCGCCCAACTCGTCTACAATGTCTACGTAGTAACTTGAGGCTGCTTCTAACGCCCTGGCTGATTCTTCTATAGTGGCACTGGGCTTTAGATCCTTATAATCCCCTTTTCTAGAGGCCAGCGTACCCGACATAGATGATTGAAAACCTAATGCCTCACTATATTGAGCTAAGGCGCCAGCGGTGTTCTTCTTACCTAACAAACTTTGTGTGGTGGCTTTGTCCGACAAATCAGTCTTTAGTGTGGTCTGTGAGGTATCCGACCCACCAATTACATTGTTAAGGATGGCCTCTATAGACTCTGTTTGTAAACCACGCTTTGCAGCACCATAAGAACTTATGCGTACGTCAATAGCACGCTCTTTAAATTGTTTGGCGCCTTTTACATTGGCACCGTGGGCGGATTTCAGTGCTTGTATCCCTTTTAAATCAGCACCCTGACTACCAGAACCATCAAATTTGAGCTTAAAGTTGGCAAACATTGCTGCAGAAAAGTCTTTATATAGATCTTTAGTGTCCGAAGCTTCTCCACCGGTTACTACACCACTCTCCATGTCCTTAAACATGTTGATCATGAACTTGTTGCCGGACTCTATAAGTCTGCCCTTCAGTTTGTGTAGCTCTTTGCCGCCACCTTCTTTGCCGCCCATCTTCTTTATAACTGGATCAAACATCTCGCCAGCTAGTTCACCCATACTCTTAGGCATAACAGCTACACCAAGTCCAGCTTTGTCACGCTGATCTTTGTTCAGTACCGAAATCTTGGCTGTGTCTAACATACCTTTGTTCTGGGACATGATGTTAGCAAAACTACCTTGGGGTGTCATACTTACACCCTTCGTACCAAAACGTGTGGCAAATTTTCTGCCAAAATGATTAACAAAAACTTCAGCTAATTTAGCGGACTGTACTTCTACAGACTCACCTTGGTTTGTCTGAACAACATTCTGTACATTCGAAATAAGTGCTTTACTAGCGCGGCCCCGGTATTCCTCAGCAACGCCCATGCGCTCCTGAATGATGCCGGAAACCTCTTTAACTTGTTCGTCAAAATCTTTTAACACACCTTCTTGTACTTTACCTACACCTTGCGCTGATGCATCTTTAGGGTCACCGGCTCTGCCCATAGGGCTGGGCCTTACTAATGTTTTGGTAATCATGGTAAGAGCTTCTGCCAGCTTACCAGAAACCTGTATCTGGTCTTCAAAAGTTCCTGAATTATGACGCATCTCTGAGAGTACGTTAAAACCATAACCTTCTTTACCATATCGACCACTGGCTATTTTGTCGCGCTCGGCTTTGCTCCTGAGCCCAGGAAATTCCGTGGTAACAGGATTACCGGGAACAGGTTTACCAGCTAACTTCTCTATAGCATCAAAGCCCGAAGATATAGCATTAGTAGTATTGGCATTGTTACGAGACCTTGAATTGAAACCCTCACCAGCAGGGCTCAGTTCGCGTAGGTTGCCTTGGTACATTTTTATTGTGGCACCCTTACTACCGTCTGGTCCGCGCTCCTGAACGTACTTTCCGGCCTGCTCTTCAGGTATACCTAAAGAGGCGAGTCTTTTTATATTAGTTTTATTAGGGGCATTCTGGGAGCCAGCCTTTGTTAGAAGTTCAGACTCCTTAAAAAACTCATTCATCTTAAGAGTCATGTCGACTATATATGCTTTTTGTTTTTCTGGGTTAAATCCGCCGCCGCCTATAACTGTGCGCCCTTTAACTTCTGTAACGTCCTGTTGGTGGGAGCCACGTCTTGGGCGGCTAGCATCAACAGTGGGCATACGCTGTTCTATAGGTTTGATTGCAGACTCGAAGCGCCTAACAGCACTGACGTGTTCTGGATTTGCAGCAATTTTACGAATAGAACCTTTCTGCTGCAAGGTGCTCTTCATAACATCGTAAACATTTTCTTGTTTTAAACTTTCCAACGACCTAACAACATCATACGCTGTCACGCCTGCTTTTTTCATTGCCTCAAAGAACTTATTTACATCATCTATATTAGTGGTGTCTACTTTGTCAGCTATCTTTTTTTCGAAATCTCTGATTGCTTTACCAGAATCTTCGGTAGGACCTATTCTAAGTTGCTTTGAAGCCGCTTTTCGTCCGGCAGCAACCTTGTATTGTTTTTTTATAAATGCTTCACCAGCGCCCCCTTTACCTCCTTGGAGACTGAAATACTGTGACAACATTTGTTTGGAAAGCCCCTCTGCTTGGCCTCTATCTTTACCCTTAATTCTAATGGGCATATTTTCAAGAGTCTTTTTAATGTCCTTACCATTAAAACCTTGAGTATCTTGAAGCTTGCTAAACATATCCTCAAAGCCAGTCTTATGTGTAGCAAAAGAAGACAGCCCGCGATCAGTTCCTGAACTGGTCTTGAATACTAGATTACCAGATGATGTTTGTTGCGCGGCAGGTATAGATATATTACGTACAACATCTTGTGAGGCCCTCTTGGCCTGCGTTCTACCATATGTTTTTGTGAGTACATCACCTACATTACTACCATTATCCTGTAATGCTTTATCTATTTTAGTAATGGTAGCTTTGGAAGGTACTACACCACCACTCTTTTTAGCAGAGGCCTGTATACTCATAAGACTATTTTTTAATTCTTCAGTAAGCCCTTTAGTCTTCTGTATATCTGCAGCAGTGACTTCTTGTAGCCAACTACCTATGGCGCGGGTTAGGGCGTCTTTGTTACCGCTCTCGCTTGCTGTACGTTTTATATCAGTAGTAGCATCCTTAGCCAAGTCTTCCAGATAAGCTTTAACCAACTCATTGGGGGATTTGCCTGCGGCTTTTTTCTTGCCTATTTTATTAGCTATTTTTTTAGTGTCCGCAATTTGTACGCGCCACTCACGTGCGTCTTCGTCTGAGGTGCCGCCTGCGGCCTCGAAGTAGTCCCCACGCTTTGCCGCACCGGTGCCTTTCTTACGAACTATATCCCAACCCTTCTTGGCTTTGAGATTTTTTTCTAAAGATTTAACGATGTACATTTGTAGGTCATCCAAGGACTTGGAGAGACCATCCATGTTTTGCTCAATAATTTGCTGTTCTTCTTTAGCAAACTCGTTGACGAAGGCTGAGTTACGTTTGATTTTTGGTTTACTCTGGCTGGGTTGAACCACCTGTGCCTCGTACTCAGAGATCATAGGCCCACGCATTTTTGCATGTAACTTTTCTATGTTCTTTTCTATTATAAGATTAGGATCACCGGTACTAGTCGACGGTGACTGCCTACGGGGGGCCGCCGGTGCCGGAGGTGGTGGTGGTGGACCTGCCGGTCTTTGTGAAGTACCCGGCGGTGGGGCTGGTGCTAATGGCCCACTTGTCTGTGTTGGTTGTTTTTGAAGTGCAGCAGTACGTTTTTTGATTGCTGCTGTTTCCGCTTCAATAGCAGCCGTGTTAGCTTTTCTTGCCGCCGCGTTGCTTTTAGCAGCACTTGCGGCTTGTTGAGTGTTCTTTTTTGTTTGTGCTGTGCCTGCGCTCGTAGCTGCTAGTTGAGTCAAAGAGGCCTCACGCAACTGCTTCAGAGTCTTGTTGAGTCCTTCATAACCGGGCTTGTACTGGTATTTAGCAGACAGCTTATCCGTGGCCTGCACTACTTTTGCCGGGCTGGCATTTTTAGTTCTGGCATCAAATTCTCTGTAAGCTGGCCTGTTAGCTGCGGCCACCTTCTCTTTAGCTTGAAGTGTTGGCTGATTAGCCATATCTTTTTTGACGCCGTCTGCAAAAGCTTTTTTTACTTCAACAACTAAGGCTTTCGCTTCTCTAGTTGCTACGGCCTTAATATCTGCTGTGGCTTTAGGTGCTTTTGTACTCGTACTACCAGTAGTCTGTATAGCAGGAACTACAGAGCTTCTAGCACTTGAACCAGTATATGGACTACGTACATTACGTGGCATTTGTTGGCCGGTAGTGCCTCCCCTTGAAGGTACTGGCCCGCGACCAATGCTTGTCTTTGCTTTAGCGAAACCACGCTCCACGCCTCGCTGCGCGGCGTCAGCGGTTTTTTGCTCAACTTTTTTAGCCATCTTGTCGATAGCTGCGTCTGCATTTATACCAAGTTTTTCTTTAGCTAATTTCTTTAAGCCCTCTTGTCCCGACTTAACTATCGTAGTA